>NZ_RAWP01000042.1:0-73736 GCF_003668935.1 Corallococcus sp. AB032C
GCGGCGGCAGCGTAAGATGAGAAGAAGGGGCAGGTCAGGGGCCTGTCCAGCGCGGGCCTCCATGGCGTGGGAGAGCCAGGGCTTGAGCAGGCGGGGCAGGGGGACGTCCTCCCAGGCTGCGAGCCCCAGGGCGGCGAGCGCGGCGGGGATGAGGGCCTTGCGAAGCGCGGGCGGCACGGTGAAGCGCCGGGAGGAGGCGGTGCGACGGGGCCGGGTGCGCGTCTTCGGGTTCATGGCAATCCCCTACTGCGACCGGTGTGCCAACGGATTTCCCCTCGGGAGGCCGGCGGGTGTGTCCCTGGGGCCACAGGCGCGAGGGGAAAAGCGTGGCAGGGGCGTGGGCCGCGTGCGACGGTCCGCGCCGCATGCGAATCGCGACCTGGAACGTGAACTCGGTGAGGGCTCGGCAGCAGCGGTTGGTCAACTGGCTGAAGAGCGCCCAACCAGACGTGCTGTGCCTGCAGGAACTCAAGTGCACCGACGCGGACTTCCCCTTCGACGTGGTGAAGGAGGCGGGCTACTTCGCCGCGGTGCACGGGCAGAAGACGTACAACGGCGTGGCCATCCTGGCGAAGACGGAGCCCACGGATGTCATCCGGGGCCTGTCGGACGGGGTGGATGACACGCACGCGCGCTTCATCTCCGCGACGGTGAACGGCATCCGCGTGGTGAGCGCGTACGCGCCCAACGGGCAGCAGGTGGACTCGCCCGCGTACGTCTACAAGCTGGAGTGGTACCGGCGGCTGCGGAACTACCTGGACACGCGCCACAAGCCGGACGACCTGGTGGTGATGGGCGGGGACTGGAACATCGCGCCGGAGCCCCTCGACGTGTACGACGTGGCGCAGTGGGAAGGGCAGACGCTCTTCACGTTGCGCGAGCGGGACGCGCTCCAGCAGGTGTGTGCCTTTGGCCTGACGGACGCGTTCCGCAAGCTGTACCCGGACGTGCAGAAGTTCTCCTGGTGGGACTACCGGATGCTGATGTTCCCCAAGAACAAGGGCGTGCGAATCGACCACCTGTTCCTCACGGCGCCGCTGGTGCCCCGGCTCACGGCGTGTGACGTGGACCGCGAGGAGCGCAAGGGACAGCAGCCGTCGGACCACGCGCCGGTGTGGCTGGAGTTGAAGGACTGAGTAGAGTCGGAGGCATGTCCGTCCTCCGACTTGAATGCACGAAGTGCGACCAGACGTTTACGCCGGGCAAGGTGTGGAACCTGTGCACGGCGTGTCAGGCGCCGCTGTTCGCGCGCTACGACCTGGAGCGCGCGGCGAAGACGTTGCGCAAGGAAGCGCTGCCCGGACGTGAGCGCTCCATGTGGCGCTACCACGAGGTGCTGCCGGTGGATGACCCGGCCCAGCGCCTGACGTTGGGGGAGGGCTTCACGCCGCTGCTCCCCACGCCCCGGTTGGGCTCACGGATGGGGTTGAAGCACGTCCTGGTGAAGGACGAGAGCGGCAACCCGACGGGCTCCTTCAAGGCGCGGGGCCTGTCCGCCGCGGTGTCCATGGCGAAGGCGCTGGGCGCGAAGGCGGTGTGTCTGCCTTCCGCGGGGAACGCGGGCAGCGCGCTGGCGGCGTACGCGGCGCGGGGCGGGCTGGAGGCGCACGTCTTCGTGCCGAAGGACATCGCGTCGCTGTTCCTGATGGAGACGCGGGCCTACGGCGCGCACGTGGAGACGGTGGACGGACTCATCTCCGACGCGGGCCGGGTGTGCGCGGGGCTGGCGAAGGAGCATGGCTGGTACGAGTGCGCCACGCTGAAGGAGCCCTACCGGGTCGAGGGCAAGAAGACGATGGGCTACGAGCTGGCGGAGCAGCTCGGGTGGACGCTGCCGGACGTCATCCTCTACCCGACGGGCGGGGGCACGGGGCTCATCGGGATGTGGAAGGCCTTCGAGGAGATGGAGGCGATGGGGCTGATTGATTCGAAGCGGCCCCGGATGGTGGCGGTGCAGGCGGAAGGTTGCGCGCCCATCGTGAAGGCGCACACGGAAGGCAAGCCGGACGCGCCCATGTGGCAGGGCGCGACGACGCACGCGCACGGCCTGCGGGTGCCCAAGGCGCTGGGGGACTTCCTCATCCTGCGCGCGGTGAAGGACAGCCACGGCACGGCGGTGTCGGTGACGGAGGAGGAGATCGTCCAGGGCACGAAGGACGCCGCCGCGGCGGAAGGGCTGTTCATGGCGCCGGAGGGTGGCGCGTGCGTGGCGGCGCTCAAGAAGCTTCAGGCCGCCGGGGACGTGAAGCCGGAGGAGACGGTGGTCGTGTTCAACACGGGCACGGGCTTCAAGTACGTGGAGAACATGGCGCCGCTGTGGTGAGCACGGGTTTTGGGATGGCTGGGATTCAAGAATGAGAATCCAAGAACCTGGTTGGCGCGCCGCGAAAGAGTTCATGTGTCGCAAGGTGTTGGCGCATTGTGTTGTTTGAAATCCGGATGTGTTGCTTGTCTTTGTGAAGGCGACCCGTACGATGCGTGACATGAACTTCGTTCAGATTGAGATGAGCAACGAGCGGTTGGCCGAGGACGTGAAGTACTCGGTGCTGTCCAACAAGCTGGCCCGGACGGTGACCGTCGTGGGCGGCACCCGGAGCTTCAACGTGGAGCACGGTATCAAGGACGTGAAGTCCTTCGTGGTGACCTTCCAGACGGAGAAGCTGGATGAGATCAAGACCATGATGGCGGACCCGTCGTTGAAGGCCGCGTCGATGTCGGCCTGGGAAATGAAGGACTGAGGGGCACGGTGAGCAATCCCCTGGGACCGCCGCCGCGACCGCCCGGAATGCCTCCTCCGCCGGAAGTCCCGGAGGAAGAGCCGGTGGGGTCGGCGCACATGCGGTTGGATGGCACGCTGGAGCTCCGGATGTCCGCGCGGGGCCCCGGCGCCATCGCGGGCGAGGCGCTGTTCATCCTCAAGCCGGATCATCCCCGCTACGACGGCGTACGAGACCACCTGGGACCGATTGAGCCCGGTGGCTACGCGAGGGTGATGCCGTTTCCCCCGGGCGTGTTCTGACTGGGGATTGATATGAAGACGCTCGCTGCGAGCAAGCGTCTTCGTATGGTTCGTGCTGCTGACGTCCTTGCTTGGGGGCTGCGCATCCGCCCCCTTGCCCGCCCTGGAGGATTGGGGCGCGGCGGAGGATGACGCCTGCGAGGGGCATGACCGGTGCGTGGCACTGGTCTGTGCCGACGACCTCTGTGGGCTCTATCGCTGCGAGGACACCGGTGTGTTGCTGGCGCGAGGAGGCATCCGGCCTCCCGTGTCGTCAGCGGCACCCGGTTCAGGTCCCCGGCGCAACTGGGGCAGTGCCCAGTCGCTTCCGGGTGACCGCGAAGCCATCTTCGTCATCCGCTGGTACAACCATCCCGCGCCTCCTCCTCCACCGGATGGCAGGAGGCCCTCCGGATCGGGGTGGGTTCGGCATCACCTCTATCCGCAGGCCGAGGACCTCGCGTTGTTCTTCCGACGACAGGGGAAAATCAACGTGCATGACTTCACGATGATCATTCCTCGCGCGGAGCACGTGCGGCTGCACGGCGTCGGAGGACGCGGTGGTCCCTGGAATCAGGCGTGGCGAGATTTCGCTCGCAACAACATCAATGCGACCCCGAAGGAAATACAGGATCAACTGGCTCGGATGATCGTTGACTTCAACATCATGGGTCCCATTGTTTCCTACTATCAGCTTCGCTAGTCGCCGGGAGGGACCGTGAGGTTCTTTGAAGTGCATCCAGCGGAAGGTCCTCGCTTCACTGGCTTCATCAATGGTGTGCACCGGTGGGGATTGCCCGGAGGACTGTGTCCCGTGTGCGGGGCCAGTCCCGGTGGACTAGGGGAGGCCTATCCCTCCGTGGATCTCTCGGGTTGGGCCCACCGGCAAGAGCTCGTGGAAGCAAGGCAGGAACCGCTCGAGGAGTACGAGCGACTGCGGGAGTTGCTCCGGCCCCAGGTGCCCTTCGAGGCGCCATTGCGTCCAGGGGCTGAATTCGGGCCCCTTACAGGAAAGGCCTCGGGCAAATGGAGCGCACTCGACCTCCCGAGTCCCTGGACCCTGGTGATGCGGAGCGAGATCGTGGATGTGCTGCGTGAGGAAGGCATCGCCCTTCGCGCGAGCAAGATGGACCTGCGCTTTCGGAGCAAGGTCGAGGTGGAGCTGCGGGAGGTCGAGATCCATTGCCGAGGCCGACTGCACGACAGCTGCTTCCCGGGCGGACGGGAACGGCCCTGCGAACGGTGCGGGCGGCAAGGAGGGAGTTACCCAGACGCACCCATCCTCGACGGGAGCGCCCTGACCGGCGACCTGGACCTGTTTCGCCTTTGCGACTACACGACCATCATCATCGCCACGGAGCGCTTCGTGGACGCCGTGAACCGCTTCGGATTCGAAGGCGTCGTGTTCAAGGAGATACCCGTCCTCTGATCTACGGAGCCACGTCCAGTCGCGTCCAGTCCGCGGCGACCTGGAGCTCCAGCACACCGTCTTCAAAACGGTGTGATTGAGCTCCGGTCACCTTCCGCACCGACGTCAACCCATACACCCGGAGGGTCTCCTCCGTCCGCGCCCGCGCGATCGTCCCTGTCTCGCTCCGCTCCAACTGAAACACCCCCGCCGTGACTCCGCCGCGCAGCTCCGTGAGCCGTGACTCTCCGTAGCCGTCTCCCGCGTCCTCGTAGAGCCGGCCGTGGATCTCCGGCGCCGCGTGCACGTGCCACTCCAGGTGCTTCCAGTTCGCGTCCGTGGTGTGCATCGCGGGCCGTGTCAGCGCCACCGCGCCTCCCGCGCGCAGCCACACCGGCACCGTGTCCAGCGGCCCGTCCGCGATGACGTGCTGTCCTCCCTCGCGCACCTTCCCTGTCCACTCCAGTCCTGGCCACTCCAGCCATGCACCCGCTGGCAGGTACGCCAGTCGCTTCGTCTGCCCGGGCCGCACCACCGGCGCCACCAGCAGGTCCCTTCCGAACAGGAACTGATCGAACGCGCCCGCCGCCTCCGCGTCCCCGGGCGCCTCCATCAACAGCGGCCTCAGCGGCGCGATCCCCGTCTCCGACGCTTCGTGCATCAGCGTGTACAGCGTGGGCAGGAGCCGGTACCGCCGCTCCAGCGCCGCTCGCGCCAGCGTCAGGTAGGGCTCTCCGAACCGCCACGGCTCCTGCGGTGACGTTCCCTTGCCCGCGTGGTTGCGCATCAGAGGGTAGAACGTGCCCGTCTGCATCCACCGCACCAGCAGTTCACCGTTCGCCCGGCCGATGAAGCCCGGGATGTCCACCCCCGTAAGCGCCACCGCCGCCAGGCCCAATCCCATCAACATGGGCAGCGACGTCTCCAGCTGCGTCCAGTGGCTGGAGTTGTCCCCCGTCCACACCGCCGAGTAGCGCTGGATGCCAGCGAAGCCCGCCCGCGTCAGCAGGAACGGCCGGGCCTCTGGACGCAGCTCTCGCAAGCCTTCGAACGCGCCCTTCGCCATGCCCAGCGCGTAGACGTTGTGCACCTCCAGGTGCCGCTTCTCCCCGTGACGCGCGTCGTACGGCAGCGTCTTGCCCTCCACCTGGCCAATGCCTTCCGCGCGCTCGCTCGTCAGCGTGAGGATGCCCACGTCCGGCTGCACCCCGAAACACGACGGCTCGTTCATGTCGTTCCAGAACCCCGCCACGCCCATCGCCACGAAGTCACGATGCAGGCCTCCCCACCAGCGCTGCACCTCCGGCCGCGTCAGGTCCGGGAACACCGCGGGCTTGGGCCACACCTCGCCCACCAGCACGCCGCCCCGGTCGTAGCGCACCAGGTAGTCGCGCGCCTTCGCGTCCTCGTACACGTTCCAGCCCGGCTCCAGCTTCAAGGCCGGGTCGATGATGGGCACCAACCGCACGCCCTGCGCCGCCGCCTCGCGCACCAGGCCGGCCGGGTCCGGGTAGCGCGCGCTGTCCCAGGTCCAGACCTTGTACCCATCCATGTAGTCGATATCGAGATACACGCAGTCCAGCGGCAGGTTCCGCTGCCGGTAGCCCTGGATGACGCCCCGGATGTCTTGCGCGTTCTCGTAGCCCCAGCGGCTCTGCTGCGCGCCCAGGCTCCACAGCGGGGGCAGGGGAGGCCGCCCCGTCAGCGCCGCGTACCTTCGCACCACGTCCGCGGGCAGGGGCCCCGCGAAGAGGTAGCAGTCCAGCTCCGGCCCCCACGACTCCCACGCCACCCGCGACGCGTCCGCCAGCGCCACGTCCACCTCCGAGCGCCAGGACTCGTCCAGGAAGAACCCCCACGCCACGCCGTCGCGCAGGCCCAAGAAGAACGGGATGGACTGGTAGAGCGGATCCGTGTCCGGGTGGTGCGGCACCACGTCCGTGTTCCAGAACGTGAAGTGCATGCCGCGCTTGTCCAGCGGCCCCACCTTCTCGCCGAACCCCAGGTAGCGCTCGCCTTCCGGCGCCCGCAGCTTCAGCCGCGCGCGGTGCCGGCTCATCGGATACGCGGCCTGCACCTCACCGGACACATCCACGCAACGCGCCAGCTCCCGCCCCTTCGCGTCCTGGAAGCGCCACGTCCCCGACTCCGTGTCCACCTCCAGTGACACGCCCTCAGCCGTCACCCGCGCGCGCTCGCCGTCGCGCTCGACCTTCAAGGGGTGGCCTCCTTCGGCGATGACGGACCAGGACCGCTTGCCGGGCAGCTCGGGATGGAGGAAGCCGATCTCCGACGACACCGGCGCGTGCCTCAGCCGCAGCACTCCGGGCAGCGGACACGACACCTCCAGGACGGCATGCCGGCCGGACAGGCGCAGCCGGTGGGGTTCGACGTGGGCGTCAGTGACGTGCATGCCTCGCAATCTAGGAAGCGCGCGCGGCCCGCACCCGCCTTTCCTCCCGGGCCCGTGCGATGCTGTGCACTGCCATGACGCCGCCCCCTGAACCGCTGCCGTTCCCGGACAGCCTCTGCCACCGCTGCGCCGCGCCACCCCGCTACGTCCAGACGCGGACCTCCACCTTCATCATGTGTCCGCTCCTGCCCCAGAAGTACGCGCCCCAGCCCGTGCGCGCGTGCTCTCTCTTCCGTCCCAGCGAGCCCGGCGCCACACCGGCGTAGTCCCCGAGCAGGCAGCGGGGCGGCAAGGCCATTCCCCGCGAGGCATCCGTACCTTTGTCACAAGCAAAGGAGCCTTCATGGCCAGCCGTCGGAAGACCCACGCCGCCGCCACGCCCGCGAAACGCGCCGCGCGCAAGAGCCACGCTTCCGCCAGCGCCAGCGGCCGGTATACGAACCCCGCGCTGCGCGAGCGCCTCAAGAAACGCATCATGAAGAGCGACAAGGGCGGCCGCGCCGGCCAATGGAGCGCGCGCAAGGCCCAGCTCCTCGCCGCTGAATACAAGAAGGCCGGCGGTGGCTACCGGGGGGCTCGTGGCACCTCGCAGCGCCACCTGTCGTCATGGACGAAGGAGAAGTGGGGCACCCAGGACGGCGGTACCCGCGCCCGCCACGGCCGCACCACCGCGCGCTACCTGCCCAAGGAGGCCTGGGCCCACCTGAGCCCGGCCCAGAAGAAGGCCACCGAGCGACGCAAGCGCACCGGCTCCCGGGCCGGCCGCCAGTTCGTCGCCAACACGCCCGCCGCACGCCGGGCGAGGAGGCAGGCCACGAAGCGCTAGCCCGCGCCTCCTGGCCCTCCCTTCATTCCGGAGGCGTGCGACAGGTCCCGCCAGGCCGGCTCGCGCTCGTGGCATAGAGTGCGGACCTCCTGGAGGCGGGAAGCTCACACGCTCCGGGAGACGGAGAGGACGTCATGGACTGCGACTGGCTCATCATCGGCTCGGGGTTTGGCGGCAGCGTCAGCGCGTTGCGGCTCGTCGAGAAGGGCTATCGCGTGGTGATGCTGGAGAAGGGCCGGCGCCTCCAGGGCCAGGACTTCCCCAAGTCCAACTGGAACCTGAAGCGCTGGCTGTGGATGCCGCGGCTCGGGTGGCGTGGCCTCTTCAAGATGACCTTCTTCCGCCACGTCACAGTGCTGTCCGGCGTCGGCGTGGGCGGCGGCTCGCTCGTCTACGCCAACACGTTGCCCATCCCGCGGGACGACTTCTTCGACGCCGCCTCCTGGGGCCACCTGGCGCCGTGGAAGGAGGAGCTCGCGCCGCACTATGTGACCGCGCGCCGCATGCTGGGCGCCACCGTCAACCCGCTCAACACGTTCCCCGACCAGGTCCTGCGTGAAGTGGGCGAGGACCTGGGCCGCCCCGACTTCCAGTCCACCACCGTGGCCGTCTACTTCGGCGAGCCCGGCGTCACCGTGAAGGACCCGTATTTCGGCGGCGAGGGCCCGGATCGCACCGGCTGCAACGCGTGCGGCGGCTGCATGCTGGGCTGCCGCAACAACGCCAAGAACACGCTCGACAAGAACTACCTCTACTTCGCGGAGAAGAAGGGCCTCACCCTCCATGCGGACACGGAGGTGACGTGGGTGCGCCCCCTGCCCGGCGGCGACGGTTACGAGGTGACGGCGAAGCAGGGCACCGGCTTCTTCAAGAAGACGCGCCGCTTCACCGCGAAGCACGTCATCTTCGCGGGTGGCGTGCTGGGCACCCTGGACCTGCTGCTCAAGCTCAAGGACGCGCCAGACGGTCTGCCCAGGCTCTCCGAGCGCGTGGGCGACGGCGTGCGCACCAACTCCGAGGCGCTCATCGGCGTCATCAGCGGCAAGAAGCAGAAGGACCGCGACCTGTCCCGGGGCATCGCCATCGGGTCCATCCTCCACACCGACGAGCACTCGCACCTGGAGCCCGTGCGCTACCCGGCGGGCTCAGGCTTCTTCCGCCTGCTCATGGCCCCCCACGTCCCCGGCGCCACCGCGTGGTCGCGCGTGGCCCGGCTGGTGGGGCTGCTCGCGCGCCGTCCCGTGCGCTTCCTCCAGGCCTTCTTCGTCCCGGACTTCGCGCGCCGCTCGATGATCCTCCTGTACATGCGCACCATGGAGGGCCACCTGCGCATGCGCCGCGGCCGCGCGCTCACCACCGGCTTCCGCTCCGGCCTCACCACTGGCCTGCAGGAAGGTCCCGCGCCCACCGCGAACATGCCGGAGGCCTTCGACCTGGCGAAGCGCGTGTCCGACAAGCTGGATGGCTACCCCATGACCATGGTCAGCGAAACGCTCATGGGCATCCCGACAACCGCGCACATCCTGGGCGGCGCGTGCATGGGGGACTCGCCAACGACAGGCGCCATCGACGCACGCCACCGCTTGTATGGCTATGAAGGGCTGTACGTAGTGGATGGCGGGGCCATCTCCGCCAACCCAGGCGTGAATCCCTCACTCACCATCGCCGCGCTCGCCGAGCGCGCCATGACCTTCATCCCCGCCGCCCGGGAGCTGCCCCGGGGCGACACGGACGCCACGCTCGAAACACCCTCGCGCGCCCACGCCGCCATCTCCTGACACGCGCCCGCGGGGCGTGTACGCGAATGCCCCCTGTGCCCCCTTGGGACCTGGGGGCGGGCACCATTGGTCAGACGTGAGCGCAGGACTCGTCCTCCGGTCCTGATTTCGGCGTGTCCGGTGGACGCGGGAATGCCCCGCTTGTCATTGTTGGCTGCGAATGCACGGGCTGGCGCCACCCTGGCGCTGTCCCTCTCCGTCGGTATTGGAGCCGACAGTGTTCAGGCACCGGCACTTCACGTGCCCCCAGGCAGCATGGCTGGCCTGGAGAGTTCCGTGTAGTTCATATTTTACATGATTATCCGTTTTTGCCACCAGTCCGGTCAGGTGAAGAGATGACTCCGTTCATGTCAGCCTTTTCCATTCATGTTCCGGTGAATGTCTCTCCAGGCCTGGAGGACCGGGCCGCGGCGCTGCTGGCATTGCAGTTGCGTGAGTCGCGCAAGCGGGTGGATGGCCTGTTCACCTGGCTGATGTTGGGGCAGTGGACGGCGGCGGTGCTGGTGGCGGTGTTCGTGTCTCCTTATGGGTGGGAGGGCAAGGTGCGCGCGTTGCACCTGCACGTGCAGACGGCGGTGCTGCTGGGCGCGGCGCTGAGCGTGTTCCCGGTGATGCTCACGCGGCTGCACGCGGGGGAGACGGCGACGCGCCACGTGGTGGCAATCAGTCAGATGCTCTGGTCCGCGCTGCTCATCCACCTGACGGGGGGCCGCATCGAGACGCACTTCCACATCTTCGGCTCGCTGGCGGTGCTGTCGTTCTACCGCGACCCGAAGGTGCTGCTCACCGCCAGCCTGGCCATCGTCGTGGACCACTGCATGCGGGGCGCGCTGTGGCCGGAGTCCGTCTACGGACAGCTGCACCCGGAGTGGTGGCGCTTCCTGGAGCATGCGTTCTGGGTGGCCGCCATCGACGTGGTGCTGGTCGTCGCCTGCCGGGACGCGCTGCGCGAGCTGGGAGAGCGGGCCGGGCGCCAGGCCCTGGCGGAGGCCACCATCGAGGAGGAGTTGGCGCTGCGCGTGGGGCAACTGGACGCCGCCGTGCGCGAGGTGCACGCCGTCCGCGGCCACGTGGAGCAGATGGAGCGGCTGGCGTCGCTGGGGCAGCTCACCGCCAGCGTCAGCCACGAGCTGCGCAACCCGCTGGCGGCCGCGCGCACCGCGCATGCGTTCGTCCAGCGCCGGCTGCGCAGGGTGGAGACCTCCCCCACGGATCCGCGCGTCGCGCGCTTCCTGGACATCATCGACCGGGAGCTGCAGGCGTGCTCGGTCATCATCTCCGACCTGCTGGACTACGCGAAGGGCCGGCCTCCGCGCCGCACGCCCTGTCCGCTCAAGCCATTGGTGGAAGAGGCCATCAGCGTGGTGCCGCGCCGCGAGGGCGTGCGCGTGAACAACCAGGTGCCGGACGGGCTGCCGGTGCCGCACCTGGACCGCGAGCAGTTCCGCCAGGTGCTGGTCAACCTCATCCAGAACGCGGTGGAGTCCATTCCGGCGGAGCGCTCCGGGACGGTCTGCGTGCACGCCGATGCGTTGGGGGATGGCGGCTGGAGCCTGCGCGTGATGGACGACGGGCCGGGCATCCCCGCGTCGCTCCTGGAGCGCATCTTCGAGCCCATGTTCACCACCAAGCTGCGCGGCACCGGGCTGGGGCTCGCCATCGTGAAGCGGCTGGTGCAGGGACATGGCGCGCGCATCCAGGCGGAGAGCGACTTCGGCCATGGCTCGCGCTTCACCGTCCTCTTCCCTGAGGCGTCTCTTCCCTGAGGCGTACGCGCCGGCTGCCGCGGCGCATCCCTGAAGAGAGCAGCAGCACGTTGGCGATTCGCATGTGGGTCGTGGGCTCACGCGATAACGGAGGCAGGCATGCAGGCACAGGCGAAGCCGTACCCGGAGGCGGGTGCGGTGGATGCGGACTGGGCAGTGCGGCGCATGGCGGCGACGGAGCTGGACACCGCCCGGGGGATGTTCTTTCTGGGGGTGCTGGAGACGGTGCGCACCGGCGCGGGTGAGGAGGCGGTGGCCGCCTGCCGGGCGGTCACCGACGAGCGCCGCTTCGTGGGTTTCTTCAACTACCCGGTGGCCACCTTCCTCAAGCTGGCGCAGGTGGCGGCGCGGCAGTTGTCACCCCGGTGGGGCGGGGTCGACGAGGCGCTGCGGCAGATGGGGATGCAGGCCACGCGAAGCTTCCTGGAGTCCGCGGTGGGGCGCACGTTCCTGCTCCTCGCCGCGGGTGACCCTCGCAAGCTCGTGACGAACCTGCCGTCCGGCTACCAGATGGCGGTGAGCTACGGGGAGCGCACCGTCGACTGGAAGGGAGAGGGGGACGCGCTGTTCGTCATGCGGCGTGACTTCATGCCACCGGCGTATCACGAGGGGGTGCTGCGCGAGGTGCTCGCCATGGTGGGGACTCGGAACCCGCGGGTCCACGGGCGCAAGCTGGGCCTGCTGGACACCGAGTACCACATCACCTGGGAGGTGCCCGTCGTGCTGCCCACGGAACCCCCCAAGGCGTCCCGCTGGCGGGTGTTCCAGTAGGGCGCGCGGGGGACCGGGAGTTGGGGCCCGGTCCCCCAGGCGTCGCGCTCTGGATGGCGCGGGAACTTGCGCCCCCGGTGCGGGGGGGCACGATGGCGGGGCTCTCCTCGCACCGGGAGGTCTCTTCCTCGTGAGCAGCAGTGACAATCAGGAACGGACGGAGCGCTGGCGGCGGCTCCTGTCGGACACCCGCGTCGGGTCGGGACCTCGCTCCTCGCAGGCGGAGGATGCGCACCGGCAGCTCGACGAGCGCAACGACTACTCGCGGGACTACGACCGCATCGTCTTCTCCAGCGAGTTCCGCTGCCTGCACGACAAGACGCAGGTGTTCCCGCTGTCGACGAGCGACTACACGCGCACGCGCCTCACGCACAGCATCGAGGCGTCCTGCGTGGGCCGCTCGCTGGGCCATCAGGCCGGGCTGCGGTTGAAGCTGCAGGGCGTGGAGTTGGACCCATCGCACCTGGGCACCATCGTGGCGGCGGCGTGCCTGGCGCACGACATCGGCAACCCGCCGTTCGGCCACTCGGGAGAGGCGGCCATCCAGCACTGGGTGGGCCAGCGGCTCGCGCAGCCAGGGGCGGGGACGAAGAGCCCGTTCGCCACGGAGGCCGAGTGGCGCGACCTGTGCGACTTCGAGGGCAACGCGCAGGGCTTCCGCATCCTCAACCGGCTCCAATCGCGTGAGCGCCGGGGCGGGCTTCGCTACACCGCCGCGACGTTGGGGGCCATGAGCAAGTACCCGCGTCCGTCGGTGCTGCCCGGCTCGCGGCAGAAGACGAAGGGCGTCGTGTCGGAGAAGAAGTTCGGTTACTTCCAGGACGACGTCGACCTGGCGCTGGAGGCGTACCGCGCCACGGGCCTGCGCGAGCGCGAGCCCGGCGTGTTCAGCCGCCACCCGCTGGCCTTCCTCGTCGAAGCGGCGGACGACATCTGCTACGCGGTCATCGACCTGGAGGACTCCGCGAAGCTGGGGCTCGTGTCCATGGAGCGCGCGTGCCAGCTCTTGGAGTCGGTGCTGCCGGAGCCCACGGTCCGCAAGCCGCCCCGGCACCTGGAGACGCGGATGGCGCAGGCGCGGGCCCGGGCCATCGGGAAGCTCATCCCCAAGTGCGTGGAGGCCTTCGTGGAGCACGCGCACGACCTGGAGGCGGGGCGGACGGAGACGTCGCTCACCGGGCTCAAGCCCGACGTGCGCGCGCAGCTGGAGGAGATCACCGACTTCACCCGCGAGCACGGCTACTGGAGCGAGCGCGTGCTCCAGATTGAGAGCGCGGGCTTCAAGACGCTGGGCGGCCTGCTGGACATGTTCGCCCTGTCGGTGGTGGCGGAGTCCCCCAACGCGGAGGAGAAGAAGCTGCGGCAGCTCCTACCCATGGAGTGCTTCCAGCGCCCGGAGTTCGCGGCGGCGGATGAAGCGGCGCCGAGGCCGCCGCGCAGGGACGAGGCCATCCAGCGGCTCACGCCGTACCAGCGGCTCTTGTGCGTGACGGACTACATCACCGGCCTGTCGGACAGCCGCGCGGTGGAGCTGTACCAGCGCCTGTCCGGCATCCAGCTGCCCACGTAGGCCCTCGGGCGTCCGGAACGTGCGGCGCCGGCCGCCGGGCGCTACGCTTCATCCCCATGTGTGGCCGAGTCACCGTCCGGACCTCCCCCGCGCAGCTCGTCGCCGAGCTGGAGCTCGCGGGCGCGCGCGCGACGCTGGAGCGCGAGCGTTTCAACCTCTGTCCCACGCAGCTGTTGCCCGTGGTGCCCAACGACGGCGCCCGGCTGCTGGACGTGTTCCGCTGGGGGCTCATCCCGTCCTGGGCGAAGGAAGCGTCCATCGGGAACAAGCTCATCAACGCGCGCGGTGAGACGGTGGCGGAGAAGCCCAGCTTCCGCTCGGCGCTGAAGCGCAGGCGGTGCCTGGTGGTGGTGGACGGCTGGTACGAGTGGAAGCAGTCCACGAAGCCCAAGACGCCGTACTTCTTCCACCACCGCGACGGGAAGCCGCTGGCGCTGGCGGGCCTCTGGGAGGAGTGGACGGCGCCGGACACGGGCGAGGTGCTGCGCACCTGCACCATCATCACCACGAGCCCCAACGCGTTGATGGCGCCCATCCACGACCGGATGCCCGTCATCCTGTCGCCGGAAGGTCAGGCCGTGTGGCTGCGCCCGGAGCCGCAGGAGGCTTCCGTCCTGCTGCCGCTGCTCGTCCCCGCGACGGACGCGCCGCTGGACGTCCACGAGGTGGCGCGCGGGGTGAACTCGCCCGCCAACGACAGCCCGGAGTGCGTGGCCCGCGTCGCGGCCTGAGCCGCGCTTTCTATTCTCCCGTGGGCGCGCAGTAGGGCGCCACCGCCTCCTTGAACAGCTCCATGTGCAGGGGCTTCTGCAAGGTCCCGACGACGCCGGCCATGTGCTCCGTCTGGAAGCTGGCGGTGAGCACGAAGACGGGCAGCCCACACAGCGTCGCGTCGTCGTTCATCCGGCGGAGGAAGCCGTGTCCGTCCATCACCGGCATCATCAAATCCAGCAGGACGATGCAGGGCTTTCGGCAGGACGCCAGCGCCAGTAATCCCTCCTCACCATTGGTCGCCGTCAGCACGGAGTAGCCTTCGAATTCGAGGTAACGGGCCATCACTTCCAGCTCCGGCTCGTCATCGATGAGGAGGATCAAGGGCGGGGTTGTCGCGTCGGGCACGGCTCTCTCTTCCGTGTGGTCAAAGGAAAGCTAGGTCGCCCGAACACCGCACTGCCCAGGGCCCACCATTGATTCCGGGCCGGCGGTTCCATCCACGGCCAGTGAGGCAGGGGGCTGGCTGGCCGTCTGCCCTGAAACAGTGGCGCGGCGGCCCGGGACACTTCCTGGGTGCTCTGGAAAAAGCCCTCTAGGATTCGCGTCATGACGTCCTCCGACAGGGTCGCGCCAGGCAGGCGCCGGCGCATCGCCGTGGCTTCCCTGACGGGGCTCGCTGTACTGGCCGGTGCCGGCCTGCTGGCAGCGGAGGCGTGGTTCCAGGGGAGGTTCGAAACCCCGCTGCGTCTGCACCGCGAAGCGCTGGCCGCGAACGTGGACGCCTACTGCGCCGAAGAGGCCATGCTGGGCGCCGACCCCTGGTTCCACGAAGGCCGGACGGAAGGGGACGCGGGCCTGCTGCTCAACGCCTGGCTGCCCTGGTCGCGCGACCTGAAGCGGCCCCCTCCGGAAGGCTCGCCGCTCGTCCTTCCCGAGTCGCTTCGCGAAGAGGCCCTGGACCTGAAGCAGGGCCGGTGGCTCACCACGAAGGTCGACGTGTCCCGCCTGGACTTCGACTGGATGGTCCGGCTGCTGGCCTATGACCGGTGGGACCTGTTCAACGGCAGCCCGCTGAGCGCCGAGGGCCGCTTCAACTGGGCCGCCGGTGAGGTCCCCGACCTCTTCCTCCTCCAGCGCTGGGCGAAGTTCCGCATGCTCCATGGCCTGAGGACCGGCCACCCGCTGGAGGCCGCGCAGCAGGTGCGCCACCTGGCGTGGCTGAGCCTGCGCACGGACTCGCTCGTGGGCGGCTCGCTCGCCGTCAACCTGCTCGACATCGAGCGGCTCGCGCACGACGCCATGCCTTCGCCCCCGGCGGACTGGACGCCCATGCCCGCCGAGCAGACGGCCCGGATGAACGCCCTGCTCCAAGCGGCTCCCCAGTTCGCGGGACTCGCCGCGCCCCCGGACGTGGCCCGGAAGGCCCGCGGCTGCGCGACGGAGGCGAACCGGTGCATCGGCTTGACGGAGACCGCCTTCCACGCGCGGCTGCTGGAGTCCTTCGCGGCCCCCTCCCTGGAAGAGGCCACCGCCGCGCTCGACCGCGACCTGGCGGACGCCGGCTGCCCCACGCTCGCAGCGCATGAGGTGCGCACGCGAGGTGTGACGTTGGAGGACCCTGCATCAGAAATGTCCTCCCTGGCCTCCTCCGTGGCATGGATCCCCTGGACCCCCGGCCAATGGGCCCGCTCACGCATCGCCCGGGGCGTCCTCGCCAGCACCCTGGGTGACCTCACGCCGCTGCATGGAAACAGACCGAAACATCCCGCCCCCCTGCATGGCCAGGCAGGCCTTCCAACCCCCTGAATCGCCGTCCCGGGAGCACCGGGAAAAGGCCTGCGCCTGCCCACCTCCACGGTTTTCCGTGGATGACATGGAACTGGCGCCTCGACTGACCTACAGTTCTTGAACGGAGGGGGAAGTTTGCCCGAACTGCCACCCAGCGCGTATCCGGCCTTGTTCGAGCACACGCGTGACGGCGTGCTCGTCCTGGACCCGACCCTGCGGGTCGTGGCCGTGAACCGCGCCGCGGAGGCGCTGCTGGGCCCTCGCGACCTGTGGGTGGGGCGGTCCGTGGAGGGCGTGCTGCCGGGTTGGACGCCCCCCCAGGTCTCTTCTCCGGGTGACGCTGCCCTGGAAACAGAGCTCCCGGTGGGCCCGGTGCGCTCCGTGCGGGTGCAGGCGGTGCCGCAGGACGGCGGCTGGCTGCTGCTGCTGAGGGGCCTGGACGCGGCCCTGGCGGCCGAGTCCATCCTCCGGCAGCAGAAGGAGTTCTTCGAGGCGGTGGTGCGCCACAGCCCGGTGGCCATCGTCACCATCAGCCGCGCCTTCGAGGTGCTGTCCTGGAACCCCGCCGCGGAGCGGCTCTTCGGGTATGCGCCGCAGGAGGCGCTGGGCCGCAACATCCTCAAGCTCGTGGCCAACGTGGACGACATCCGTCCGCAGGCCGAGGAGACGTCGCGCGAGGTGCTGAGCAAGGACCGCGTGCACGTCGTCACCAAGCGCGTGCGCAAGGACGGCACGGTGGTGGACGTGGAGCTGCGCGCCATGCCGGTGACGGTGGCGGGCCAGTCCATGGGCTTCATCGCCATCTACCATGACGTCACCGACCTCCAGCGGGCGCGCCAGTCCGCCGAGGACGCCAACCAGGCCAAGAGCCTGTTCCTGGCCACCGTGAGCCACGAAATCCGCACGCCGATGAACGCCATCATCGGCATGGCGGGGCTGCTGATGGACACGGCGCTCACGCCCGAGCAGCGCGACTTCGCGTCCACCATCCGCCAGAGCGGGGACGCGCTGTTGGGGCTGCTCAACGACATGCTGGACTTCTCCAAGATCGAAGCCGGCCGGGTCGAACTGGAGCAGCAGCCCTTCAACCTGCGCCAGTGCGTGGAGTCCGTGTTGGATCTGCTCGCCATGCGCGCGAGCGAGAAGTCCCTGGACCTGGGCTACCACGTCACGGACGAGACGCCCGTCAGCGTGGTGGGCGACGGCGCGCGCCTGCGGCAGGTGCTGCTCAACCTGGTGGGTAACGCGGTGAAGTTCACCGAGCGCGGCGGGGTGTCCATCTCCGTGGACACGCCGCGCCAGCCGCTCGCGCCGGGCGGCCTCTTCGAATTGCACTTCTCGGTGCAGGACACCGGCCTGGGCATCACCGAGGCCGCGCGCGCGGGCCTCTTCCAGCCCTTCAACCAGCTGGACGAATCCGTGTCGCGCCGCTTCGGAGGCACGGGGCTGGGGCTGGCCATCAGCAAGCGGCTGGTGGAGGCGATGGGCGGGCGGCTGTGGATGGAGAGCGAGGGCGTGCCGGGCAAGGGCGCCACGTTCCACTTCACCTTCCAGGCGCGCGAGGCCCCGCGCGGCGCGGAGGCCCTGCGTCCGGACGCGCTGAAGCTGCACGGCCGGCGCGTGCTGGTGGTGGACGACAACGCCATCAACCGCAAGCTGCTGGGCCGCCAGCTGGCCGCGTGGGGCATGGCCATCGTGGAGGTGGGCTCCGGCGCGGAGGCGCTGTCCAAGCTGGAGTCCGGGGCCCGCTTCGACCTGGCCATCCTGGACCACCGCATGCCGCTGATGGACGGCCCCACGCTGGCGGCGCACATCCGCCAGCAGCGCGACGCGCGCGAGCTGCCCCTGCTGCTGCTCACCTCGTTTGATCAGCGCGACGCGCAGCCGCCCGGCCTCTTCACGGCGGTGCTGCCCCGGCCGGTGAAGGCGTCGCAGCTGCATGACGCGCTGATGACGTGCCTGGCCCAGGACCTCATCTCCGCCCGGCCCATGCCCGTCACGCCCGCGCCCGCCACGCGCGAGCGCTCCGTGTTCAACTCGCGCCCCGGCGAGCAGATGCCGCTGCGCATCCTGCTGGTGGAGGACAACCCCACCAACCAGAAGCTGGCGCTGCTGGTGCTGGACCGGCTGGGCTACCCGGCGGACACCGCGAACAACGGCCGCGAGGGGCTGAACCTCCTGGCGCGAAAGCGCTACGACGTCGTGCTGATGGACGTGCAGATGCCGGAGCTGGACGGCCTGGCGACGACGCGCCAGCTGCGCAGGGACATGCCCCTCAGCGAACAGCCGTGGGTCATCGCCATGACGGCCAACGCGATGACGGCGGACCGCCGCGAGTGCCTGGAGGCGGGCATGGACGACTTCCTCAGCAAGCCCATCCGCGTGGAGGAGCTCATCTCCGCGCTGCGCCGCGCCTGGGAGCGCCTGCAGCGCGAGCCCGGGGCCGCCCCCTCCACCCGTGCACCCGCGGGCCCGCGCATGGGCGCCCCGCGCATCCGGGGCCTGGAGTCGGGCGCCTTGGAGCGGCTGTGGCAGTCCCTGGACGGGCAGGTGGAGCGGATGCTCCCGGAGCTCGTGGACACCGCGTTGGAGAGCATGCCCCGGCTGATGGAGGACGCGCGGGGTGCGCTCGCGCGCGGCGAGCTGGAGAACCTGGCGCGCGCCGCGCACACCCTCAAGTCCAACGCGGCCTACTTCGGCGCGGCCATGCTGGAGTCGCTGTGCTGGGACATCGAGCAGCGCGCGGACGCCCGGGTGCTGGACGGGATGGAGCCGCTCGTCGCCCACTGCCAGAAGGCGCTGGACGAAAGCCGCCAGCTCCTGGATCAGCTCAAGGGCACCGTGGTGTCCAGGCCCAAGGCCTGACGCCTTCTAGGCCTGTTGGGGCGCGTTGGGGTCGCTGATGGTGAGCGGCTGCCGCTGGCCATCCTTCGCGACGAGGCTCGCGGTGAGGGAGAAGTCCGGCCCCATGCGCAACTCCAGCGTGGTGGGGCCCGGGTGGGCCACGCGCCAGTCCGGCTCGATGCGCACGGTGCCCAGGAGCTCGCGCTCCACGGTGGTGCGGTCCAGCGCTTCAAACAGCGCCACCGGCACGGGGCCCGGCCAGGGCGGCAGCTCCAGGTCCACGGAGCGAGTGCCGGGCACGGGCGTGTTGGCGGGGAGCACCTCGTGCTGGCCGCCGCCGGGCACCATGGCGCCAATGGGCATGGGCACCACGTCCGACAGGCCGCTGATGCCGCGCGCCAGGTTGCGCCCCAGGATGGCCGCGCCCACGGCCACGCCCAATTCCGGGTGCACTTCTTTTTCCGACGACAGCTTCTTGAAGTGGGCCAGGCGCTTGCGGATGGCGGGCATGCGCGTCTGGCCGCCCACCATCACCAGCTCGTCGATGGCGTCCGGCTTCAGGCCCGCCTTCTCCAGCACGTCGTCGCACGCGGCGGCGGTGCGCTCGATGAGCTGGAACACCATGGCCTCCATCCGCTCGCGGGTGAGCGTGACGTTGAAGTCCACGAAGGCGCCGTCCTTCTGCGTGATGCAGGGGATGCGGATGGGGACGGACGCGCCGCTGGAGAGCGCCATCTTCGCGGACTCGGCGGCGAACACCAGGCGCTGCATCACGACCTTGTTGCCGCGCAGGTCGATGCCGTGCTGCTTCTGGAAGTCGTCCACCAGCGCTTCCACGATGGCTTCATCGAAGTTGGCGCCGCCCAGGAACGCGTCGCCGCCGGTGGCCAGCACCTTCACCACGCGGTTCTGCACGGACATGAGGGTGACGTCGAAGGTGCCGCCGCCCAGGTCGAACACCATCACCGTCTGCTCGGGGTTGCGCAGGTTGGCGTAGTAGAGCGCCGCGGCGGTGGGCTCGTTGACGATGGCGCGCACGCGCAGGCCCGCCTTCTCCGCGGCGCGGCGGATGGCCTCCCGCTGGCGGATGGTGGCGTGCGCGGGCACGGTGAGCACGCACTCCTTGAACGGGGCCCCGGCCGCGTGCGTGGCCAGCGTGTTGAGGTGCTTGAGGATGAAGTGCGCCACGTCGATGAGCGGCGTCACCTTCCCGTACACCTCCACGGCGGTGTAACCGTCCGGGCCCTCCACCAGCTCGAAGGCGAAGCGGTTGCGGTGGCGCGCCACGTACTCGGACTGGAAGCGGCGGCCCAGGAAGCGCTTGGCGCCGAAGATGGTGTGGCGCGGGTCGTCGATGATCTGCCGCCGCGCCGCGGGGCCGACGATGGCCTTGTCGCCCGCGTGGAACCACGCGATGGAGGGCAGCGTGAGGCTCTTGTCCGCGATGGGCACCACGCGCAGCTTGTTCGCCTTGTCGAAGAAGGCCGCCGCGGTGTTGGTGGTCCCGAAGTCAATGCCGAGGATGGGGGCGGCGCTCGTGCTCATGTGGGGCCTCCATCCTCGCACGTCCCGCCGCGCCGGGGCACCCGGCACGGCATGGACCCGGGGGCAGGGCCACTACGAGTGTTCCAGGACGACGCCCTCCACCACCTGGGCCACCTCCACGCACCGGTCCAGGGCGGTCTCCAGCAGATCGTAGACCCCCTTCCACTTCATGACGGTGAAGGGCGGCAGGTCGCCGCGGTAGAGGCGACCCAGGCCCGTGCCCAGCACCGCGTCCGCTTGGCCGCGCAGCCGCCGGAGCGCTTCACACCCCGTGAGGATGCGTTCGGGCTGCTTGATGGCGCGCAGGCACGTCACCACGTCGCGGACCTGTTCGGCGCACAGCACGAGCAGCCGGGCCAGCTCCGTGGCCTCTGGCAGGCACTCCGGTAGTTCGTACGCGTGCAGGCGGGAGGCGGCCGCGTGCGCAAGGTCCAGCACCTCGTTGATGCGGGACACGAGCGCGTGGATGTGGATGCGCTCGAAGGGCGTGATGAACTCGCGGTGGAGCCGGGTGAAGGCGGCCTTCGCCACCGCGTCGCCCCGGTGCTCCACGGCCTGGAGCGCCCGGACCCGGTTGCCCACGTCCCGGTAGTCGCTGAGGAGCGCGTGCAACATGCGCGTGCCCTCCAGCGTGGTGGTGCACTGCGCGTCGAAGTCGTCGAAGAAGCCGTCCGACCTTGGCATCAGTCGCTGCAACATGGGGACTCCAGGCGCGGGTGGGGAGATGGGGGGCTACTCGGGGTCGATGGAGGCGGAGCGCACGCCGGGCAGCGTGCCGCGCAGCTTCTCCAAGAGGAGGAAGGTGTCGGTGCGCTCCGGCACGGCCAGCTCCACCACGGCGGTGCCGCCCGGGGTGGCGTTGGCCTGCTCCAGGGTGAGCACGCGCGAGTCGGGGTGCAGCTGGCGCAAGGGAGGCAGGGCGGCGCCCAGGTCCTCCACGTCCAGGGAGAGCTTCAGCCGCTGCGGGTGGCGCTGGAGGGTGGAGTCCAGCGCGAGCAGCACGGCGCCGAAGAACAGCGTGGCGCACACGGCGATGGGGAAGGCGCCCAGGCCGCAGGCCATGCCCACGCCAATCATCACGAACATCACCGCCGCGTCGCGCGAGTCCTTGATGCCGGAGCGGAAGCGGATGAAGCCGCCCAGGCCCACCAGCCCGAAGGCGCGCGACATGCTGTCGCCAATCACCGTGCTCATCACCGCCCCGGCGATGGCGATGAGCAACTGCGTGTGCATGGTCTCCTGCGCCATCACCGGCGCGCGAGGCATCCACCGGCGCCAGGGCCGGAAGGCCAGGAGCGACCCCAGCACCAGCGCGAAGCCCAGCCGCTCCAGCACATCCAGGAGCGGCAACCCGTGCACGGACGCCTGCGCGCCCGCGGTGAAGACCTCATGCGACGCCATGGCGATGCTCCTCTTCCATCTGCGAGGCCGTCCGCGCCGCCTGGCGCAGGAGGGCGAAGTCGTGGGGGTGTCGTTCCAGCAATTCCAGCGTGAGGGCCTGGCCCCGCGCCGTCGTGGCGAGCAGGCCCAGGCTCTTCACGGTGGCGGAGGGCCACGTGTCCGCGAGCACCGTGCGCAGCCTCCACGCGGCGGGCACGTCCATGTCGGTGAGCGAGTCCAGCACCTCCTCGCACGTCACGCCGAAGGTCTCGCGCAGCTTCCACGCGGCGGGCACGTCCAGTCCGGTGAGCGAGCCGATGACCGCCTTGGGCGCGCGCGCCGCGTGTTGTTCACGCAGGGCCCAGGCGCGAGGGCTGTCCAGTCCCTCCAGCGAGCGCAGCACGGCGTCTGGTGCCACGGCCATCGCGCGCTCGCGCCACTCCCAGGCCCGCTCGCTGTCCACGCCCCGGAGTGAGCGGCACAGCGCGCGCGCCACGCCCTCGTCCGCGAAGGCCGCGTCGCCGCCGCGAGAGGACAGCCACCGCCAGCGCTCGTCCCAGGCCCGGGCGCTGTCCAGGCCGGAGAGCGACACCATCACCGGCTCCGGCGCGAAGCGTGCCAGCCGGTCGCGCATGAGCCAGGCGCGCTCGGAGTCCAGGCCCGTGAGCGACGTGGCCACGGCCTCCGGTGCGCGGGTCTCCCACCGCTCTCGCAGGTGCCAGGCCTCGGGTGCATCGCTGGCGGCGTCGGTGAGGGACGCGAGCACCTGTTCGGGCGCGGCGGCCTCCAGGCGGTGGCGCCACTCCCAGGCCTCGGGGTGGGTGAGGCCGGCGAGTCCGTGCGCGATGAGCTCCGGGCACCGCTCCGCCAGCAGCGCGCGGCGCGCCTCGACGTCCTGGCCCTCCATGCCCGCGAGGAACCACGCGGCGAGGCCCGGCTCGTCCACGGTCCAGCCGTCCAGCCGGGAGAGGAACCGGCCGCGCGCCTCCGGCAGCGAGCGCACGGGGGCGGTGGGGCGCGTCAGGCCCGGGGAGTGGAGCGGCGCCTCACCGCGGCGCACGCGCAGCACGTCCTCCACCAGCCGCGTCACCTGCTCGTCCAGGGGGACGTCGGTGTTCTCGATGATGCTCCAGCGTTCCGGGCTCGCGGCGGCCAGGGCGCGGTAGCCGGCGCGCAGGCGGGCCTGGAGTCCGGCGCCGGTGAGCCCCTTTCGCGACGGCGTGGAGCGGTCCTTCGCCAGCAGCTTGGATGCGCGGCGGCGGGCGCGGGCGATGGCGGGGTCCACGTCGATGAGGAAGACGCGGTCCGGCTGGAGGCCGCGCTGGCAGGTGTCCAGCACGGACCGCACCTCCGCCTCTGTCATGCCGCGGCCGAAGCGGGCCAGGACCTCGGCGGTGTAGAGGAAGCGGTCGGCGATGACGACGTCGTGCTCCGCCAGCGCCGGCCGCGTCACCTCCTCCAGCAGCTGCGCCTCGCGCGCCGCGTACAGCAGCAGCTCCGCCACGGGGGTGAGCGCCAGGTGCAGCGGGTCGCGCGTGAAGCGCCGCAGCCCCTCCGACACGGGCGAGGCCAGCCGGCCGTCCTCGCGCACGTGGCGCACGGTGAGCCCGGCCCGGCGCAGCTCGCGCGCCACGCGGTTGGACAGCGTCGTCTTGCCCGACCCGTCGATTCCCTCGAACACGATGAACATCAGAAGGAGACCTCCATCTGCAGCAGCACGGCCTTGCGCGAGGCCAGGTTGTCCTCCAGGGACGTGACGACGGCGGGCACGGCGTCGCCGGCCTCGCGCACCTCCGCCTGCGCCTGGAGGCGCCAGTGGCGGAACTGGCCGACGTTCAGGCCCGCGGCGCCCTCCCACACCAGGTCCTGGTGGAGCGTGCGGTCGGGGTCCAGCGCGGACAGCATCACGAAGGGCTCCACGAACAGCGCGCCCCGCGCCCCGCCGCCGATTCGCCAGCCGGTCAGCGCCCGCGCGGTGAGGAAGGGGCCCTCCAGGCCGGTGAGCAGCTCGGTGCGGCCCACCAGCACCTCGCCCCAGGTGCGCAGCGCGCCGCGTCCCACGGGCAGCTCGTGCTGGACGTCCAGCCCCGCCGTCCAACCCGTGTGCGAGCCTCCGTCGATGGAGCCCGCGGGCTGGAGGAGCGCGGACGCGCCCAGCTCCACGGTGCCCAGCGTGAGCGTGCCGCGGAAGGCGGGCACCACGCCCAGGCCCTTGGATAGGTCCACCTTTCCGGTGTCATTGCCCGTCTGCCACACGCCCGCGCGCAGCTTCAGGTCCACCGCGCAGTCCTTGCACTTCCACTCCAACTGGGCGCCGGGCCTGCGGCCGGTGAGCACCAGCGCGTCGCGCAGCACGTCCCGCAGGAGGCCCCGGCGCGCGAGCGGCAGCGACCGGGACGACTCCAACTCGATGAGCGAAAGGGGGACCTTGAACTGGCCCGCCCGGATGGCGAAGCCGTGGGGCAGGTCCAGCCACGCGTAGGCGTCCTTGAGGCCGTCCTGCACGTCGAACTCGACCACCGCCTTGAGCTTCTTCTTGAAGCGGTAGGTGGCCTCCAGCCGCGTCGCCGGCAATGACAGCCGTCCGGACCAGACCTTGTCCGGGCGCGAGTCCACCGTCTCCCGCACCGACAGCCGGCCGCCCACTTCGATGACGCCGGCGCCCGCCGGAAAACTCATGGTGGGCGGCGGTACGTCCGAGCCCGTGACGTCGTCCGGCGGAGGCGGCAAGGGTTCGGCGGCGGGAGGTGGCTCCGGCAGCGACGGCGCGGAGGGCGTGGCGGATGCGTCGCCAGGAGCGGCGGGCGTCGTGCCCGTCGGAGGGGCCGCGCCGGCCTCTTGCGCGTTCGCGGATGCGCAGAGCAACAGTGAGGTCAGCAGCAGCCCGCGCGCGGGCATGGCACGGCCAGAAGGGGGGTGGAGAATCGGTGGCACGGGAGGGGGATTCCTTCGGGGGGATTCACTTCGTGGGACGCGCGTCCTCCAGGAGCGCGCGCATGCCCTGCTCGAACTTCGAGGCGGCTGTCTCATGCGACGACAGCCCCCACAGCGCTTCCTCCAGCCAGGAGGGAGCATCGCGCTTCCACTTCACCTCCACGACCGTCGCGGGCGGCGCCCGGCCCACGAGCCGCGTGGGGACCGCGAGCGCGCCGTCCGAGGACGTGTCCGGCGGCCGCGCGAACACCAGGCCTTCATCCAGCGTGATGCGCACGTCGCAGGACACCGTGGCCAGCGTGGTGCGCCGGTACCATGCGGTAACCCAAGGGCGCACCGGCGTGAGGCTCGCCTGTCGCAGCAGCCGCGCGGCGGCGCCGTCCACCGGCAGGGGCTGGCCGTTGAGCACCTCGCGGGCTTCCGCTTCCGTGATGGGCAGCCGGACCTTGGTGCGCCGCTCGCCGTGGTTGCGCTTCAGCTCCAGGAAGCGCTTCCCGGTCAGCACCGGCGCCTCCGCGAGGTGGGCCGCGCCCGCGTACTCCCGCAGACGCAGCCGCTCCGCCTGGCCCGAATGACAGGTGCCCAGGAAGTCCAGGCCGTCGGTGTCCAGGTAGGTCGTGCGCGTGTAGGCCACGGGCAGGCCCGGATCGTAGAGGTGGCGGGACGTCCAGCACTGGACGGAGCCCAGGAAGGACGCCAGCGCCTCGCGCGACGGTTGGAAGCGCCGCTCCCGGTCCTGCTCCGCGCAAGGCGCGGGCCTGTCCTCGTCCTGCACCCGGGCCGTCGCGGTCATGGGCTCGTACCGAAGATCGCGTGCACCTCGGCCTGCCGCTTCGTCGCGAAGTCCACCAGTCCGTTGGCCCCGGTGAGCGCGTCCTGGAACGCCTGCGGGCTGCTCAGGAACGTGAAGCCCGCCTGCTCCGCGTTCTCACCCACCACCCACGGGGTGATGAGCGCGTGCTCCTCGCGGAAGCGCGCCTCCAGCGGGCCGGGGGCGAGCAGGCCATCCACCGCCTCCAGTGCGTACTTCTCGTAGACGGGCCGGTAGACGGGGTCGTCCATCAGGTAGCGGATGAGCGGCCAGGTCGCGTCCACCGACTCCTGCGACAGCGACGTGGCGCGCATGCCGTCCTGGAACGACCGGTCATGGTCCCACGTCACCCAGTGCAGCCGGCCGTTCTCTCCGGGGTGCGAGTACAGGAGGTAGTTGTGGGCCATGCCGCCGTACGCATCCCAGTTCTCGATGACGGTGTTGTAGGCCAGCCACTTGAGGAAGCCGTCCACGTCCAGCGTGGCCTCCAGCCGCGAGCGCCACGCGACGGAGTCCGCGCGGTCCGAGTTGAGCTGCGTGATGAGCGCCTGCACGCTGCCCCAGCCCGCCTTCTCCGCCGCCTTGTTGTCCGGCTCGAAGGAGGCCTCGTCGAAGCTCTGGAGCCGCGCGCCGGTGCCGTCCGCCTCGTAGAGCGGGCCGCTGTCGTCACCGAAGGAGCGCGCGAGCAGCGGATCGCCGGGGTCCTCCGCCAGCGTGTAGAGCCCCCAGTACCGGGGCCCATCGCCATGGTCCAGGTAGACGGCGGCGAAGGCGGTGTAGCTGGCCGGGACGCCCGCCTCGCGGAACAGGTCCGTGGCCACCTTGTTGCGGATGAGCGACGCGTCCGCCACCGCGTTGGACAGCGACAGCTTGCCGAAGCCGTAGAAGTGCTGGCCCTCGATCTCCGGGTGCTCGTCCTCGAACTTGTCGAAGTTGAAGCGCAGCGGCATCTTGCCCACGCCGCTGCTCCACGCCTGGGACAGCGACGAGTTTCCCTTGTAGCGAAGCCCCACGTAGTTCCACGCCTTGCCCTCGAACTTCACCGTCGCGGGCACGTACACCGGCGTGTTGGGGATGAGGTCGCCACCGCCACCGCCCGGAAACCCGCCACCGTCGGGAGTCCCGCCGGGGCCGCCGGGGCCGCCACCGCCCATCGTCGGCAGGCACGCGAGCGCGCCGCCCATGGGGGACGTGCCGCAGGTGCTGGTGAAGGTGTTGCCATTGAAGGTCGCGGTGCAGGCCTCACCGGACTGCTTGCCCACGCAGGCCGCCTCGAACTCCGCGGGGAAGCCGCCGCCCCCTCCCGGGAACCCGCCGCCGTCGGGAGCCCCACCGGGCCCGCCAATTCCACCTCCCGCGCCGAACTCGCCGAGCATGGACGTCATGTCGTCCTGCATCGCCGTCCAGTTCTCCGGCGTGACGACGATGTCCAGGCGCTGCACCTTCCCCTGGGGGAAGACGACGTCATAGGCCGGTGGAGCGTTCTTCCCGTGCGAGGCGTCGGTCCAGGTGTCGGGGCGGTCGGTGCCACAGGCTCCGAGGGCGAACGCCAATAACGCGAAGGCGCCGGACAGGCGCGGACGAGGCAAGGCCATGGGGGTCCCTTTTCGGGTGTGGGGGAGCACGGCCACGGTGGAGAGGGGGCTCCGCCGTGGCACTGCGATTCCGGACCTTGAAGGGACGACGTGACTTCTTCGTTACACGGCTGTGACGGATTGTTTCCGGGAAGGTGACTTGTGTTCCGGCGCTCAGGGCCTGGGCGGCGTGTTGTAGCCGGCGTCGCCGTAGGGCTTCAGGCGCTCCAGCCACATCTCCTCCAGCACCTTCAACTCCTCCACGGGCGGAGGGCCGCCGGGCTCCTCGCGAGGTGGGAGCTTGTCCAGCACCTCGAAGGAGAAGGCCGCTTCGCCGTGGCGCTCCCAGTCCGCCTGCAACTCGGGGACGCGATGCATGCGCTGGGCGAACTCGAACCGGATACGGTTGAACATCGCGGTCAGGTTGAGGGCATGGCCCACGAACAGCTTGCCGTTGGCGTGGCAGCGGATGGCGTAGATGCCCATGGGCACCTCCGCTTCCTTGTACGCGCGCTTGCGTTCCGCGCGGGCCGCGCGCGAGTCGTCACCGGACGCCATGGTGACCTCCGAAGCCCAGCGAGACGAGCTTCGCCTCCAGCCGCTCCTTCGCGGCAAGGTCGCGCGGGCGCACCCAGTCGCGGCCCATCCGTTCCCAGTCCGCGTCGCGCGAGTCGATGCCCAGCGCCTGGAGGAAGTCGGCCTCGCAGATGAAGCACTGGTCGCGGAAGGGGAAGAGGAAGCCGCCCTGCGCGTCCAACGAACGCGAGGCCTCCTCGTAGGTGGAGAACCACCGGTTGAGGAACGGGCTCTGGCCCTTCTGGAAGAAGGCGCGCGTGTCCAGCGCCCGCGCACCGCCCGCCAGGGCCTGCTTCAGCTCCGTCCAGGTGGTGTGCCCCGCTTCGCGCGCGACGACGGCGAGCCCGTGCTTGTGCTGCACGGCGTCCCGGCGCGCGAGCACCTCGCCCAGGGACAGGGCCGCGAAGAAGGGCAGGGCGCGCATCCGTTCCGCGGCGCGCGTGGCGCGGGCGGTGTCGGACGAGTCCAGGTCCTTGAGGAGCAGGGACGCGCGGACCTTGTATTCATGAAGCGTGACGGGGAGGGTGCTGCCGGTTCCCATGACGAATCCTCCGGTGCTGGCCCTCACCCGTTGGGGGACCGTGGAAGGACTTCATCGGGGCTCTGGCGACAGCGGGTGAAGCGAGGGTGACGTCGTCTTTCCGGGCGGCGGGCACCCCTCGGCACCCGTGGGACGAATAGAGCAGACGCGTCCCACGGCCGTCAAACGCGGCCACGGGCGTGCGGCCAGGGGGCCGCGTGCCAGGTATGTTCTGGCGGTGATGTCCGAACGCGCACGAACAGCCCCTTCCGCGAACGAACTTGCTGCCTCCGAACAGGAGGCCGTGCGGATCCTGGAGGGCGGTGCGGAGATCATCTCCGGGGCGATGCGTCCCCATGCGGAGCTGGAGGCCATGCTGTCGGCCCGTGGCTGGAAGCGCCGCGTCCTGAATCAGTTGGAGCAGGTGTCCGCGTTCGTGGCTGGGTCCGAAGGGGCGCGGGAAGCACTGGCGCGTGTGCACCGCCGCGCGGCGGTGGAGGCGTGGACCGCGGACATGCCCGTCCTGCGGCAGGCACGGGCGCTGTCCACGCAGCGCGAGCGACTCACCCGGCTCGCGCGACAACGGTTGGACACGTTGACGGTCGCGCCTCCGGACGTGACCCTCGAGGAGGCGCTGACGCGGTTGGAGGCATTGCTTCGCCAGCCTGTCAGCCAGGCGCTGAAAGAGGGCGAGGTGCTCGTCTTCGAGTCCGACCACGGCCGTTCGAAGCAGCCGGGCCCAGGCGTGGGCGGCTCGAACGTGCCCACTCCCTATCTCCTGATGCTGCCGTTGGTCATCTTGACCTTCATCCTTCTCATGGCCTCTGGGGCCCGGGAGCTGGGGGCGGCCTTTCTGGGGCTCTTCATTGGAGGTTCCCTGCTGTGGCCCCTGCTGCGCTCCGGCAGGGTGCGGATCACCAGCGAGCGGCTCCTCTGGTCGCCCGTGTTCGGTGAGGCGCAAGCGGTGCGTCTGGACTCGATCGCGGATGACGGCGTCCACCTGGATCGGAGCCAGTTCGACCTGGAGGTGAAGGGCGACCGCCGGCTGCGCGCGCGCAGCGTTCCGAATCCCCTGAGACTGATGCTCACGCTGGAACTGCATCGTCAGCCGCCGCTCCTCGGCGCGGCGCGGTCGGGCGTTCAACTGGAGGACGTCGCCCTCTTCCCCGCGAAGATGGGGGACGCCGAGGGGGTCTGCGTCCTGCGTCCCCACGCGTTGGCGTTCATCCCCGACAGGCGCGGCCCTCAGGCGCTTCAGGCCGTCACCGGAAAGCCCACGTCGCTGAATGGGTTCGAGGCGGACTGGGTGTTGGAGGCGTTGCGCTGGCTGCCCGCGGCGGAGTTCGACGCCAGTGTCTCACGCGTGGTGAAGGCCACGGGGGGCCTTGCCTGGGCCGCGGGAGATGCGCATTTCGTTCCGGGCCTGCCGGTATGGCTGGCGATCCGGATCAGGCGCGGTGAGCAGGTGCTGCTCGGGCGGGCGGAGTGGCTCTATATCGCCGCCGCCGAGAGGCTTCTTCAGGGATGGCGCAAGCGCCCCGAGCTTCCGCCCCCAGCGTAGGGAGCGGTCGATGCGGGCACTTACGACTCGGACTGACCGCGGCGCAGGCCCAGGGCCTTCATTTTTTTATAGAAGTGACCCCGCTCCAGGTCGAGGATCCGAGCCGCCTCCGTCACGTTGTCATGCGTGTGGGCGAGCACTCGTTGAATGATCTCCCGCTCCGCGTCCTCCACCTGCTCGCGGAAGGTCTGATCCACGCGAGGCTTCCAACCCCCCGGGCTCGCGGTGGCGGGCTCGGGCGCGGCGAGCGCGGTGGGCGGGGGCGCCGCGACGGGAGGCACGTCACCGCCCACGGTGGGCTCGGGCATGGGGGGCAGGGGACGGCCCCGGGGCAAGAGCTCCAGCGCGTCCGTGCGCGAGACGACCGGCCCCTCGCAGAGGATGGCCAGCCGCTCCACCAGGTTGCGCAGCTCACGCACGTTGCCCGGGTAGTCATACGCGCTCATCACCGCGAGCGCGTCCGGCGACAGTGCCAGGGGCCGCCGCCCGTTCTTCGAGCACGCCTCGCGCAGGAAGGTGTCGATGAGGTCCGGCAGGTCCTCGCGGCGCTCACGCAGCGGCGGCGAGTGAATCTGCACGACGTTGATCCGGTAGTAGAGGTCCTCGCGGAAGCGCCCCGCGGCGATCTCCTTCTCCAGATTCTTGTTCGTCGCGGCGATGACGCGCACGTCCACCTTGAGCGTCTCCGCGCCGCCCACGCGCTCCAGTTCACCCTCCTGGAGCACGCGCAGCAGCTTGGACTGCATGGCGGCCGGCATGTCGCCAATCTCGTCCAGGAAGAGGGTGCCCTCGTGCGCCAGCTCGAACTTGCCGCGCCGCACGCTCACCGCGCCGGTGAAGGCGCCCTTCTCGTGGCCGAACAGCTCGCTCTCGATGAGGTCGTGCGGCACCGCGGCGCAGTTGAGCTTCACGAACGGCCCGCCCTTGCGCCGGGAGTTCTGATGCAGCGCCCGCGCGATGAGCTCCTTGCCGGTGCCGTTCTCCCCGGTGATCAGCACGCGCCCCTCGCTGGGCGCCGTGCGCTGGATGAGGGAGAAGATGCGCTGCATCGCGGGCCCGCCGCCCACCATGTCGAAGCGGCCCAGCTGCGCGCGCAGCTCCTCCAGCTCCTCCATCGCGGCCTGGTGCTTGAGCGCGTTGCGCAGCGCCACCAGCAGCCGGTCGCGCGCCAGCGGCTTCTCCAGGAAGTCGCGCGCCCCCAGCTGCGTCGCCTTCACCGCCGTGTCGATGGTGCCGTGGCCGGACATCATGATGACGGGCAGGTCCGGCTTGAGGGCCGTGAGCTTCGCCAGCACCGTGAGGCCGTCCATGTCCGGCATCTTCACGTCCATCAACACCGCGTCCACCGGCCGCGCGCTCACCACGTCCAGCGCTACCTGCCCGCTGCTGGCCAGCTCCGTGCGGTAGCCGGCCAGCTGCAACGACTGGCTCAGGGTGAGGAGGATGTTCTTTTCGTCATCAACGATGAGGACCGCAGCGGGCATGGGCAAACCGTTCACACTCTCACGGAAATAATCGGGGCATCAAGGGTCTCGTGTTGCCCCCAGGGCCGAGGAAAAGACAAATCTTTTGACTCTCCCCGGTGGGTCCGACTACACGCGAGAGCCTTGGCCCGCTCCCTGTGGGCCTCTCTTTTCCCGTGGTTGCTGTCGGAGGAATGATGCGTCGGATTTCGCTTTGGGCCGGGTTGGCCCTCGCCGTGGCCGTGCTGACCGGGTGCCCGCCCACCTACCCCAAGTGCAACAACGACGAGCAGTGCCAGGAGAAGGGCGAGGTCTGCGTCCAGGGCCAGTGCCAGGAGTGCGCGACGGACGCGAACTGCCGCGAAGGCTTCACCTGCCAGGCCAACAAGTGCGCGCCCAAGCCGCCCGAGTGCACCACGGACGCGGCCTGTGGCACCGGCCGCATCTGCGAGGCCGGCAAGTGCGCCGAGGCCCAGTGCAAGGACGACTCCGCGTGCAACGGTGGCAAGTGCCAGGCCGGCCGCTGCCAGGCGCCCCGCGACACCTGCACCGCCAGCACCGACTGCGGTGAGGGCCAGGAGTGCCAGTCCGGCAAGTGCGTGACGGCGGACGCCTCCTCGCGCTGCGACTACTCGGCGGTTCGCTTCGGCTTCAACGAGTCCACCCTGGACTCCAGCGCGCAGTCCCGCCTGGGCGACCTGGCGGCCTGCATCAAGGCCAGCCAGGGCAAGATCACCCTGGGCGGCCACGCGGACGAGCGCGGCACGGAGGAGTACAACCTCCAGCTGTCCAACCGCCGCGCCGCGGCCGTGAAGCGCTACCTGGTCGACCTGGGCGTGCCGTCCAACCGGCTGTCCACGGTGGGCTATGGTGAGACCCGCCCGGTGTCCAGCGCGGCCACCGAGGAAGGCTGGGCGGAGAACCGCCGCGTGGAGTTCCAGCGCTAGTTCTGGGGTAGGCTCTGGCGCGCATGGCCGCCCTAGAGTCGGAAACGCGTCAGTCCTACCTTGTCTTCGCGTGTGGAAGCAGTTGGTACGCGGTGCCTGCGGAAGCCGCGGCGGAGGTCGTTACCTTCCCCGAGCTGACGCGGGTACCGGGTTCCCCGCCCCACCTGCTGGGTGTGTTCGCGCACCGGGGTGAAGTCATCCCCGTCGTGGACATGAGCCTGCTGGTGGGCGGGGTTACCGCCGGGTCCCGCCGCGCCGTCCTGGTGCGGCTGTCCCGAGGCACCCTCGCCCTCACCGCCAGCAGCGTCGCCGGTGTGTCCGCGCTGATGGGACCGCTGGAGCCCCTGGGCCCCTCGGGCGTGCACGTCCACCTGCGCGGCCCCGTGAAGAGCGGCTCGCGCGACGTGGCCGTCATCGACCCGGAAGGCCTCTTCGACCACCTCAGCCAGGGCGGCTAGCCTCATGCTTCCCGCGGGCCGGGTCGAGGGGACGCTCCTGTGCCACGTGGGGCCGCACCGCATCGCCTTCGAGGCGGGCGAGGTGGCCTCCATCGCCGCGCCGGACGCGGGCACCGTGTCCGCCCACCGGGCCTTCCTGGGGGCCGGGGGCGCCCAGCGCGTGCTGGTGACGGCCACCGGAGGGACGGTGGGCGTGGACGGGCTGGAGATCGACTCGGAGGTGCTGTCCGTGCTGCCGCCCTCGCCGGTGGTGGCGGGGTCCTCCGGAGGCAGCCTGCGCGGCTTCGTCATCACGCGCGGGGTGCTCTGGCCGCTGTTGAGCCTGGACGCCTTCCAACGCTACCTGCGCGGGCTGGACGGGGAGGGCGCATGATGGCGCCGCTGGAAGTGCGCGCCCTGGGCCGCTGGACGACGCGGCCCCGCATCCCGGGCAGTTGCCTGGGCGTGGGCATCGCGTTCCTCCACATCCACCTGTCGCACACGCTGCCGGAGACCGGGCGCACGCCGCTGACGTGGCTGATGTTGGGCGCGCTCGTGCTCTTCATCAGCGTGGGGTACGCGCGCGACACGCGGGCCCTGCGCACGCTCTTCGCGCTGGGCGAGGGCCGGCTGCCCGCCACGTCCGAGCACCTGCTGGTGGCGGTCCAGGAGGTGGCGGCGATTCCTGGCCGCAGCTTCTGGTTCGTGATGCAGGGCTGGCTGGGCGGCACGCTGACGGTGGCCCTGGCCTTCCCCACCCTGGCGGACGTGCCGTGGACGGAGGGCGTGCGGGTGATGGTGCTGGGGCTGTCCATCGGGCCCCTGAGCGCCATGCTCACCTACCTGATGGTCGTGCGCCGCGCGCGGGCCACGTTGGACCGGCTGGTGTCGCTGGGGCCGGCGCCGCTGGAGGTGCTGGCCGCGCTGCCACCCCGGCGCATGCACATCCGCCGCAGGCTGGTGGTCTTCACCGCCATCGCGGTCCTGAGCCCGTCGCTCTTCATCCTGGACGTGGCCTTCACGCGCACGGTGACGGTGGTGGACGCGTGGACCCAGGCCACCACGCCGGAGGCGCGCATGGAGGTGATGGCGCGGGCGCGCGAAGGAGGCGGGCCGCCCCTGGGGCTCATCGCGGGGATCGTCACGCTGCTCATCCTGGGCACCGCGGCGCTCGCGGGCACGGCGCTGTCGGAGCCCCTGCGCGCCATCACCGAGGACGCGACGCGCATCGCTCGCGGCGAGGTGCGGCCCCCGCGCGTCATCCACGCGGAGGACGAGGTGTGGGCCACCTCCGCGGCCTTCACCCAGATGCAGGTGCAGCTGGTGCAGGCCCTGTCGCAGCTCAAGCGGGCGGGCATTCAAATCTCCTCCACCACCGAGCAGCTGGTGGCCACCAGCACGGAGCAGGAGGTGGGCGCGGACGAGCAGGCCGGGGCGCTCAACGCCACCAGCGCCACCACGGAGGAGCTGGCCCGGTCCGCGCAGCAGATCGCCGACAACGCGGAGTCCGTGTCCACCATCGCGGAGACGACCTTCGGCGCGGCGCAGTCCGGCCAGCGCGGCGCCACCGCCTTCCTGGGCGCCATGCAGCGCATGAAGGAGGACAACGAGGCCATCGCGGAGGCGGTCGTCCGCCTCAACAAGCGCGTGCAGCAGATTGGCAAGGTGGTGGAGTTCATCAACGAGATCGCCGACAAGTCGGACCTGCTGGCGCTCAACGCGGAGCTGGAGGGCACCAAGGCGGGCGAGGTAGGCCGGGGCTTCTCGCTGGTGGCGGCGGAGATGCGCCGGCTGGCGGAGAACGTCATCCGCTCCACGAAGGAGATCGAGGGCCTCATCGGGGAGATCCGCGACGCGACGAACGGCGCGGTGATGGCCACGGAGGCGGGCCTGAAGACGACGGAGCTGGGCACGCTGCTGGCGGCGCAGGTGGACGACAGCCTGGGCCTCATCCTGGAGCTGGCGCGGCAGACGTCGCACGCGGTGCGCAGCATCTCGCTGGCGACGCTGCAGCAGCAGACGGGCACGGATCAGCTCGCGGCGGCCATGGGGGACATCCTCCGCGTCACCGAGCAGAACGCCGCGGCCACCAAGCAGATGGTGGCGGCCAACGCGGACCTGTCCGCCCTGGCGGCGGACCTCCAGCACGTGGTGCGGCGCTTCCATGTCGAGCCGGCTGGTGGTGAATCCACCGGAGCTTCCGGCGGGGCTCCTGGCGTGCCGGGAGGCGGGTGACATGGACCACTCCTCGCGCTCGGACTCCCGGCGGGCCGCCTTCAGTCAGCAGCTGATGTTCCCCGTGCCGCTGGCGAACCTGGTGGGCTCCACGCTGGGGCTGCACTTCGCGTCGCTCGTGGTGGGCAGTCCGCTGTCCCAGAAGCTGGGGTCGCTCGTCGTCCTGGTGGTGGGCGTGAGCGCGCTGCACATGCTCCTGGGCGTGGGCGTGTCCCTGCGCCGCTTCCCCCGGCTGCGGGCCCTGGAGCGCGGAGTGCTGCCGCCCACGCCGGAGCACCTGGCGACGGCGGTGGGCGAGGTGGCGCGCGCGCCGGGTGAGGCGTTCTTCCGCTCGCTGGGATTGTGGGCGCTGACCAACGGCGTTGTGGCGATGGCGCTCTGGTCGGCCATGGACCTGCCTGGGCACGTGACCCTGCGGGTCGCGGGGCTGGGTGCGCTGTTCGGCCCGCTCTCGTCGCTGCTCGTGTATGGGCTCGTCACGTTGAGGGCGCGGCGCGGCGTGCTGTGGGTGGCGGAGCAGGGGCTGACGCACGCGCAGGTCATCGCCGCGCTGCCCCGGCGCTCGCGCATCCGCGCGCGGCTGGTGGCCTTCACCGCCATCTGCGTGGTGACGCCCGCGGTGATGTGCGCGCAGGTCGTCACGGCGCTGACGGACCGGCTCTTCAACCGGCTGGTGGACGGGGGCAGCCCGGCCGCGCAGGGCGTGCTGGTGGACGCGTTCACGTCCAGCGCGCTCCTGTGCGCGGTGGTGTTCGGCCTGGCGCTGGCCACGGCGTACCTGGGCGGAACGCTGCTGGGGCGGCCCATGCGGGAGCTGTCCGGCGAGGCGCGCCGCATCGCCGCGGGCGACCTGGCCAGTCCCCGGCTGGTGCCCGCGGAGGACGAGGTGTGGGCGGTGTCCGCGGCCTTCACCACGATGCGTACGCACCTGGCGGACGTGCTCGCGGAGCTTCAGCGCGCGGGCTCGCAGATTTCGGCCACCACGGAGGAGATCCTCAGCACCTCCGGGCGCTACGAGGCCGGCGCCGCGGAGCAGGCCAGCAGTCTGGATGAGACGAGCGCCACCACGGAGGAACTGGCGCGCTCGGCGAAGCAGATCGCGGACAACGCGAGCTCGGTGGCGGAGATCGCCCAGCGCACGTTGGCGGCGGCCCAGGGTGGGCAGCGCAGCGCGGAGTCCTTCCTGGGGGCCATGTCGCGCATGCGCCAGGACAACCACGCCATCGGCTCGGCGGTGGGGCGGCTGGACAAGCGCGTGCAGCAGATCGGGAAGATCGTCGAGTTCATCAACGGCGTCGCGGACAAGTCGGACCTGCTGGCGCTCAACGCGGAGCTGGAGGGCACCAAGGCGGGCGAGGTGGGGCGGGGCTTCTCGCTGGTGGCGGCGGAGATGCGCCGGCTGGCGGAGAACGTGCTGGAGTCCACGAAGGAGATTGAAGGGCTCATCGAGGAGGTTCGCGAGGCCTCCGCCGCCGCGGTGATGGTGACGGGCGGCGGCGTGCGCGCGGTGGAGACGGGGACGGGGCTGGCGGAGCAGGTGTCCGAGTCGCTTCGCCAGATTGTCGACCTGGCGGGGCGGACGTCGGACTCGGTGCGGATCATCTCCCGGTCCACGCAGCAGCAGCAGGCGGGCACGGATCAGCTCGCGGAGACGATGGCGGACATCCTGCGCATCACCCAGCAGAGCCTCAACGCGACGAAGCAGGTGGGCGCGGCGAACGGGGACCTCCTGGGGCTGGCGCAGGACCTGCGCGGCGTGGTGGAGCGCTTCCAGATCCACCAGGCGACCCTGCGCAAGGGGGGCGGCGGGTGAACCCCAGCGAACGGCTCCTCAAGCAGTTTCGCGACCTGGTCACGGTCCGTCTGGAGCGCATCAACCGCTCCCTGATGGAGCTGGAGTCCGGGGGCAACCTGGAGGCCGGGCAGCGGGTGCTGCGCGAGCTGCACGGGCTCAAGGGCGAGGCCCGGATGATGGGCTTCGGCGAAATCAACACGCTCGCGCACGAGATGGAGGAACTGGTCCGGTGCGCGGAGCCGCAGCGCTACCGGCTGTCGTCGGAGTCCACCGACGCGCTGCTCGCCACGGCGGACACGGTGCTCGCGCTGTCGGGTGCGCTCCAGGCGGGAGAGCCGCTGCTGGCGGTGGAGACGCTGGTGGCGACGCTGCAGCAGCGGGTCATCGTGGAGTCCGCACGTCCGGTAGAGGGTGGCCGGGCTTCGAAGTCAGAGGGCGCGTCGCACCTCATCGTGTCGGACCGCCGGGAACCGTCCGGGGCCGTGGTCGTGCCCGCGCACTGGGGAACGCCCGCGCCACGCCCGGACGCACTGGCGGGAGGCGCAGCGCCGGGAGCCGCCGCATCGCAGTTCCTCGCCACGGCCCTCCGGGCGGAGACGTCCGGGAGTCCGGCGGGAGCGCACGGGGAGGCGCCGGTCTCGGGCCACTCGCACCTCGTGGCCCCGGTGACGGGAAGCCCGGGAGGCGCGCACCTCGTGGCGCCCGCTCCCGGAAGCGTGGGGACGCACCTGGGCGGCGCCGCCAGCACTTCGGGGAGCGCGCACCTCGTCGGCCCCGCGACGGGCACGGCCTCGAATCCAGCCGTGTCGCCCGGCACGCGGATGGTCGACACCGCCCGTTCGCGCCCGCCCGCCGCGTCGAAGCACGGAACCGCCACGGTGCGCACCGGCGACGTCCGCATGGACACGGCCGTGCGCATCGGCGTGGCCAGCCTGGACATGCTCACCAGCGCGGTCACCAACCTGGGCCAGGTGGCCCGCCGCCGCGAACTGGCCACCGCTCGCCGCCTGGAGCTGGTGCGCGAATTGAGCGAGCTGGCCCGGTCCGCGGAGGACCTGGGTCCCGCGGGCATCGCGCTCGCGGAGCGCCTGGGCCGCGCCAAGGAGCTGGCCGCCACCCTGCACCGCGAGGCCAAGCTGCTCGCCAACGCGGAGCTGCGCGACCTGGATCAGGTGTCGGAGGAGATCCAGGGCCTGCGCATGCTGCCCCTCTCCGTCCTCTTCGAACCCTACCCCCGCATGGTCCGCGACCTGGCGCGGGAGCTGGGCAAGGAGGTGGAGCTCGTCGTGGACGGCGAGGACACCCGCGCGGACCGCTCCGTCGTGGAGGCCCTGCGCGAACCGCTCATGCACCTGGTCCGCAACGCGCTGGACCACGGCCTGGAGACGCGCGTGGACCGCGTCGCCTCCGGCAAGCACCCCCGGGGCTGCCTCACCCTGCGCGCCGCCCGCGAGGGCAGCCGCATCATCCTGCGCGTGGAGGACGACGGCGCGGGCATGGATCCCGCGCTCCTGCGGCGCGTGGCCGTGCGTCGGGGCGTGCTGGACGAGCCCGCCGCCAACGCCCTGTCCGACGCCGCCGCGCGCGACCTCGTCTTCCTGCCCGGCTTCACCTCGCGCGACGTGGTCACCGACCTGTCGGGTCGGGGCGTGGGGCTGGATGCAGTGCGTACGTCCCTCCAGGCCCTGGGCGGCGACGTGGGCGTGGAGTCCGCGCCCGGCTGGGGCACCATCTTCACCCTGCGCGTCCCGGTGTCCCTCACCGTGGCGCCCCTGCTCTTCGTCCAGGTCTTCGACGAGACGCTCGCCTTGAGCGCCGTCCACGTCTCCCGCGCCCTCAAGGTGGACGCCTCGGAGGTGGGAGAGGTCGCCGGCCGGCCCATCCTCCGGATGGAGGGACGCGTGCTGCCCTTCGCCTCGCTGGCGTCGCTCCTGGGGCTGGCCACCGAGCGCCCCGCCCGGGAGGGAGAGCTGGTGCTGGTGGTCAAGGGCCAGGGCATGGAGGCCGCACTGGCGGTGGACCGCGTGCTGGAGGAGCGCGTCCAGGCCATCCTCCCCTTGAAGGGCATCCTCGCGCGCTACCCGCACCTCACCGGGGCCACGTCGCTCGCGGACGGGAGGCTGGCCATGGTGCTGTCCGCGGCGGCGTTGGCGGCGGCCGTGCATGGCACCGCGCCCCTGAAGCTCGCCCGGCCCCCGGTACGCGCGCCCTCGCCTCGCCGCCGGCGCATCCTGGTGGTGGACGACTCGCCCCTCACCCGGGAGCTGGTGGCCAACCTGCTGGAGGCGGTGGGGTACGACACCCTCCGGGCAGCGGACGGCCCCTCGGCGCTGGAGCAGCTGGGGCAGGAGGGGCCTCCGGTGGAGCTGGTCGTCACCGACCTGGAGATGCCGGAGATGGACGGCGTGGAGCTCACCCGGCGCCTGAAGACGGACCTGGCCCGGCGCGGGCTGCCCGTCGTCATCCTCACCACCCGGGGAGGGGAGGCGGACCGGGCGCGTGGGTTGGCGGCCGGGGCGGACGGCTACATCACCAAGGGCGACCTCGTCCGCCAGGACCTGGTGGACGTCGTGGGGCGGCTCCTGGCCTGAAGTCCTCAGAGGCTCGGAAGATGCTCGGAGCGGCTCGGAGCCGCCCGGAGAGCCGCCGGGAGAAGCCCGGGGGCCCATCGCATTGCTATACTCCCGCGGCGCGTACGGGGTATTGAACGGACATGGGCAAGAAAGTGACGGTGCTGGTGGTGGATGACTCGGTCATCTGCCGTCAGCTCATCAGCGCGGCGTTGAGCGACGACCCGGACATCCAGGTCGTTGGCACCGCCGCGAACGGCCAGGAGGCCGTTGCCCTCACGAAGGAGCTGCGCCCCCACGTCATCACCATGGACGTGGACATGCCCGTCATGGACGGGCTCACGGCCGTGGAGCACATCATGGCCGAGTGCCCCACGCCCATCCTGGTGCTGACGGGTGATCCGCGCTCGCAGGCCCCCGCGCTGACGTACCGCGCGCTGGAGCTGGGCGCGCTGGCACTGCAGATCAAGCCTTCCATCGACGCGGTGCCGGAAGCGTGGAACCTCACCAAGGAGGTGAAGCTCATCTCCTCCGTGCGCGTCATCCGCCATGTGCGCGGCCAGAAGCGCGGCCCGCCGGGGACGCCGCACACTCCGGTCGCGGTGCTGCCCGCGGCCTCCATGGGCATCGTCGCGGTGGCCGCCAGCACGGGCGGCCCGCAGGTGCTCTACCGGATGCTGTCGGAGCTGCCGGCGGACTTCCCGGCGCCCATCGTCATCGTCCAGCACATCAACGCCGCCTTCTCGGAGTCCCTGGCCAGCTGGCTCGCCAACGCGAGCAAGCTCAAGGTCCGGCTGGCGGTGGACGGGGACACGCTGCAGCCGGGGCTGGTGCTGGTGGCGCCGCCGGATCAGCACATGGTGGTGCCCGTGCGAGGCCGCGTGGCGCTCAAGCCCGGCGTGGAGCGCGACGGGCACATGCCCAGCGGGACCGTGCTGTTGGAGAGCGTGGCCAAGGTCTACGCCCGGCGCGCGGTGGGCGTGGTGCTCACCGGCATGGGCGCGGACGGAGCGGACGGGCTCCTGGCCATCAAGCAGGGCGGTGGGCTGGCGCTGGCGCAGAACGAGGAGTCCTGCGTGGTGTTCGGCATGCCGGGCGCGGCAGTGGAGCGCAAGGCGGTGGACCACCTCATCCACGGCGATGACGTCGCGGCCACCCTGGCGCGCCTGGCGCGCGGAGAGTCGCTGGCCGCAAGCCGCTGACCTCGCGCGCCATGACGTCCTCCTCCGAGCGCTGGACTCCCGTCCACGCCTGGCTCCAGGCCCATACGGGCATGGCGCTGAGCGGGGCCCAGCAGCGGCGGCTGGACGCGCGGCTGGACTCGCTGGGACATGGGCAGAGCGCGACGCGACTGGTGGCGCACCTGCGCACTCCCACGGGCGCGGCGGACCTGGCGCGGCTGGTGGACGCGGTGGCGGTGCACACTTCGGAGGTGTTCCGGGACGAGGTGCAGCTGTCCGCCTTCCGCGAGCACGTGCTGTCGCCCCGGGTGCAGCGCTCCAAGACGCCGCTGCACGTGTGGAGCGCGGGCTGCGCGGCGGGCGAGGAGGTCGCCACGCTGCTCCTCCTGATGGCGCAGGAGGGAGCGGATCCCTCCAGCCGCGTGCTGGGCACGGACATCTCCGAACAGGTGCTGACCCGTGCGCGGGAATTGAGCTTCCTCGCGGATGCGCTCCGGCGCGTGCCGGAAGCCTCGCGCTCCCGCTACTTCGAGCCGAAGGGCCGGCGCCACGCGCTGGTGGCGTCGCTGCGCACGCAGGCGGAGTTCCGGCGCCACAACCTGATGGAGGCTCCGTATCCGGAGGCTCTGGGGGGCGGCGGGTTCGACATCATCTTCTGCCGCAACGTCCTCATCTACTTCACCCCGGAGGCCTTCCAGCGCACGGTGCGGAGCCTGAGCGAGCGGCTCGCGCCCGGCGGAGTGCTGGTGCTGTCCGCCGCGGAGCCCCTGCTCCAGGTCCCCCCGGAGCTGAGGCTGTTGCCCAGTGAGCACGCGTTCTTCTACGTGCGCGAGGACGCGGCGCCCGTGGAGCCTGCCCGGCCGAAGCGGGACTCCGGCCGGTTCCCGAGCATCGCCACCGGGCCCGCCGCGCCGAAGCCGGAAGCTCCGGTGGTTCCGGACGATGCAGCGATGGCGCAGGCGGACTGGCTCTTCTCGTGCGTGCTGGACGGGGCCTCCACGGGCGTCCCGGACGAGAAGTCCGAGCGCGACCTGCGCCGGTGCCTGGACCTGGATCCGGACCACGTCGCCGCCCGCTACCTGCTGGGGCTCCTCTTGGAGCAGTGCGGCCAGCCCGGCGCCGCCCTGGAGGCCTACCGCCGGGCCCTGCGGGCGGTGGAGTCCGGGCGGGCGCGGCCGGTGCCCTTCTTCCTCAACCTGCCCCGGCTCCGGGTGGCCTGCGCCCGGGCGGTGGAGCGGCTGGAGGCGGAAGGGGCGCGCTGAAGGGCAGGGGGGCGGCCGGGCGCGATGGAAACAGAAGCGGCGCGCGGGGCGCTTTGGACCTAGGATGCGCGGCCCATGCGCAGGCTCGTGCTCTTCGCCCTGTTGACCGCCGCCGTTCCCGGCTGTTTCTACCCCGCCGACCGCGGCCGTGCCCTGGAAGCCAAGGTGGACCGGCTGGGCGCGGACAACGCCAGGCTGGCCACGGAGCTGAAGGAGGCGCGCGACCAGCTCGCCGTCACCCAGCCGAAGCTCGACGAGAAGATCGCCCAGGTGACGCAAGCCCTGCAGAGCCTGGACACCGCCGCGCGCCGCAAGGACGCGGACATCGGCGTGCAGTTCCAGAAGACGGTGGAGGACCTGGCGCAGCTGCGCGGCCAGGTGGAGACGTACCTCTACAAGATTGGTGAGCTGGAGGCCGCGCTCGGCAAGAGCACGGAGGAGACCAACCAGCGGTTGCTTGCGCTCCAGGGCACGGAGGCGGTGAAGGAGGCCGAGGCCAAGAGGAAGGCCGAGGAGCTCCAGCGCCCCACGACCGCGAAGGACTTCATCGCGCTCGCGCATGACAAGGCGAAGGCCGGCGACACGCTGATCGCGCGCCAGCTCTACAACGAGTTCGTGAAGAAGTGGCCCAAGGACGCGCTCGTGGGCGAGGCCCACTTCGGTCTGGGAGAGACGTACTTCACCGAGTCCAAGTGCCGCGAGGCCCTCTTCGAGTACGGCAAGGTGGTGCAGGACCACACGAAGACGCCGTCCGCCCCGGACGCGTACCTGCGCTCCTCCGACTGCTTCCTGAAGCTGAAGATGAAGGAGGAGTCGAAGCTGGCGCTGGAGGAGCTGGTGAAGAGCTACCCCAAGTCGGACGCGGCCAAGACGGCGAAGACGAAGCTGGCGGAGCTGGACAAGAAGCCCGCGCCTGCCCCCGCGCCGAAGAAGGCGAAGAAGTGATGAGCCCCCGTGCCCCCCGGCTCGCCGCCCTGGCGCTCCTGTTGCTCCTGCCGCTGGTGGCGGGGGCCGCGCCGAAGAAGCTCGTGCTGCTCTTCACCGGAGACAACGGGGGCGAAATCGCCCCCTGTGGTTGACGACACAACCCGTCTGGCGGTCTGGCCAGACGAAAGACGGTCCTGACGGAGGAGCGCGCGAAGGGCGTGCCGGTGCTCGCACTGGACGCGGGCAACGCGCTCTTCAAGACCCTGGCGGATGGCCAGGAGGCGAAGCCTCGCGCGGAGCTGCTCCTGGAGCAGCTGGACGCGCAGGGCTACGCGGCCATGGCCGTGGGCCAGCGCGACCTCGTGCTGGGCGTGGACTTCCTGAAGAAGAAGACGAAGGGCGCGAAGCTGAAGCTCGTGTCCGCGAACCTCGTGGACGCGAAGGGACAGCTGCTCTTCCCCGCGTCGGTGGTGACGACGGTGGGCGGGCTGAAGGTGGGCATCATCGGCGTGTCGCCGGCGTCCGCGGACCCCAAGGCTCCGGCCGGCGGCTCCGAGGGCACGGCCTTCCTGCCCGAGGGTGTCCGGGGCCTGCCGGTGGGCCCGGCGGTGACCTCCGAGGTGAAGCGCCTGCGCCAGAAGGAGCAGGTGTCGCTGGTGGTGTTGCTCGCGGCGGTGCCCTACGCGGAGGCCGTGAAGCTGGCCCAGGGCGCAGAGGGCGTGGACTTCGTGCTGCAGTCGCACGACGGCCGGGGAGTGGGCATGGCGCAGCGCCAGGGCGTGTCCACGCTGGTACCGCCGGGAGAGCGGGGCCGCCAGGTCGCGAAGCTGGAGCTGTCCGTGGAGGGCGCCGGTCCCTTCGCGGACCTGTCCGAGGCGAACCGCGCCCGGGAGAGCCAGCGCATGGTGGAGGCGAACATCGCGCGGGTGCGGGAGCGCCTGAAGGCGGAGAAGAACGAGGACGCGCGCCGCTCGCTCCAGGAGACGCTGACCTCCTTCGAAGCGCGTCGTGACGCCCTGGCCCGCACGGCGGCGGCGCAGGGCCCGACGACGGGGCGCACGTACTTGCTGACGCACCTGCAGCTGGGGGCGGACGTGGCGTCGGATGCCGCCGTCCAGAAGCAGGTGGAGCGCGTCGAGCCGCCCGGCTCCGCGGGTCACTGAGCTTCCTTGCTCGCGGCCAACCCCGTCCATCCTGGGACGGGGCTGAAACACCTGTTTCATCCCCTGTCGCGAGATGTGCCACGCCCGTTCCAGCCCTGCTGGAGAGCAGGCGGGCCCGGGGGCGTGGAACGCATGGCAGGTCGCTCTTCGACCGAATAATGTGATCAACAGGTTTCTGGCCTCCCCCACGCTGCTCTCGCGACGAGTGGCAGGCCGCGCGTGATCGACATTTGCCGGCACTGACCCGAGGGCCCTGCGTCCAGATTTCCGGGCGTCCCTCCGGGCCGTGTCGCGTCCAGAGTTCGGAGTCATTTCGATGAGCAGCAGCGGTGATTTGTCGAAGCGGATCGCGAATCTGTCGCCGGAGAAGCGCGCGGAGCTGCTGAAGAAGATGGCCGCGCAGAAGCAGGCGGCGGGGACTCCGGCGCGGGCGGCGTTCCCGCTGAGGGACCGGTCGAAGCCGGCGGAGCTGTCCTTCGCGCAGCAGCGGCTGTGGTTCATGGACCAGCTGGCGCCGGGAAGCCCTCTCTACAACGTGCCCGTGGCGGTGCGGCTGGAGGGCGCGGTGGACGTGCCCGTGCTGGAGCGCTCGCTGCTTGAGGTGGTGCGTCGTCACGAGTCGCTGCGCACGACCTTCCAGGGCGGGGACAGCGGGCCGGTGCAGCACTTCGCGGAAGCGCCCGTGTTGGAGCTGGAGCGCACGGACGTGAGCGCGTTCGCGGCGGAAGCGCGGGAGGCCGAAGCCTGGCGCCGGGTGCGGGAAGGGGCGCTGCGTCCCTTCGATTTGGCCACGGGCCCGCTGATGCGCGCGCTGCTGGTGAAGCTGGGGGACGCGGACCACCTGATGCTGGTGGCGATGCACCACATCGTGTCGGACGGGTGGTCGCTGGGCGTGCTCGTGCGCGAGGTGGCGGTGCTCTACGCCATGTTCCTGCAGGGCCAGCCGTCGCCGTTGCCGGAGCTGGCCGTGCAGTACGCGGACTACGCGGCCTGGCAGCGGGAGACGTTGCAGGGCGCGGCGTTGGAGCGGCAGCTGGCGTACTGGCGTGAGCAGTTGTCGGGAGCACCGCCCGCGCTGGAGCTGACGACGGATAAGCCCCGGCCCGCGACGCGTGGCTTCCGGGGCGCGCGTACGCCCATCCAGTGGCCGCGTGATCTGACGGACTCGCTCCGGGCGCTGGCTCAGCGGGAGGGCGCGACGCTGTTCATGGTGCTCCTGGCCGGGTGGCAGTCGCTGCTGTCGCGCTACTCCGGGCAGGACGACGTGAGCGTGGGCTCTCCCATGGCGGGCCGGACCCGCTCGGAGCTCGAAGGCCTCATCGGCATGTTCGTCAACACGCTGGTGCTGCGCGCACGCCTCACGCCGGAGCTGTCGTTCCAGGGGCTGGTGCGCCAGCTGCGCGAGACGATGGTGGGCGCGACAGACCACCAGGACGTACCGTTCGAGAAACTGGTGGAGGCGCTGCAGCCGGAGCGCGACTCGGGGCGCACGCCGTTCTTCCAGGCGATGTTCGCACTGCAGAACGCGCCGCGAGGCCCGGTCGCCGTGCAGGGCCTGAAGCTGAACGCGATGGAGGTGGACACCCAGACCGCCAAGTTCGACCTGCTCCTCCAGCTCACGGAGGCGGAAGGGAACCTGAGCGGCTACGTGGAGTTCGACACCGACCTCTTCCACGCCGCCACCGTCGCGAGGATGGTGGAGCACCTGCGCGGCCTGCTGGAGTCCGCCGTGGCCCGCCCGGCGATGCCCGTGGCCCGGCTGCCCATGGTGAAGGCCGCCGAGCGCCGCGTGCTGGCCGAGGACTGGAACCGGACGCAGGCGGCGTATCCGAGGGAGAGGCCGGTGCACGCGCTCTTCGCGGAGCAGGCGCGCAAGTCACCGGACCGGGTGGCGGTGGTGCAGGGCGTGGATGGCCGGACGCTGACGTACGGCGAGCTGGACGCGAAGGCGAACCAGCTGGCGCACCACCTGCGCGGGCTCGGAGTGAAGCGTGGCACGCGGGTGGGCGTGTACGTGGATCGCTCGTGGGAGATGGTGGTCGGGCTGCTCGGCATCCTGAAGGCTGGGGGCGCGTACGTGCCGGTGGACCGCAACTATCCGGCGGAGCGCATCGCGCTGCTGCTGGAGGACGCGGGCGTCGAAGTGACGCTGACGCAGCAGTCGCTGGTGGAGAAGCTGCCGGCCGGAGCGGGCACGCTGCTCTGCGTGGACGCGGCGTGGGAGTCCATCCGTCGTGAACCGGAGACGGCACCGGACGTGGAGGTGGGCGGAGAAGACCTCGCGTACATCATCTTCACGTCGGGCAGCACGGGCCGGCCGAAGGGCGTGTGCGTTCCCCACCGGGGCATCACCCGCCTGGTGCTGGGCAACGACTTCATGCGCTTCGGACCGGATGCCATCTGGTCGCAGACGGGGCCGGTGGCCTTCGACGCGTCGACGCTGGAGCTGTGGGGCGCGCTGCTGCACGGAGCGAAGCTGGTGCTGGCGCCGCCGCACGCCCTGACGCTGGAGGAGTTGAGCGCGCTGGTGAGGCAGGAGCGCGTCAGCGTCCTGTGGCTGACGACGGCGCTGTACGAGCAGATGGCGCTGCATCAGGGCGACGCGCTGGCGGGCGTGTCGCAGGTGCTGACGGGCGGTGACGTGATGCCGCTCCCTCGCGCAAGGGAGCACCTGGCGCGGCTGCCGGAAGGCGCGGTGCTGGTGAATGCGTACGGCCCCACGGAGAACACGACGTTCTCCACCACGCACACGATGACGGGTCGGTCGGTGCTCGATGGGGCGGTGTCCATCGGCAAGCCGATTGGAAACTCGACGACGTACGTGCTGGACGCGCACGGAGACGTGGCGGGCGTGGGTGTCCCGGGTGAGCTGCACGTGGGCGGCGAAGGCCTCGCGTGGGGCTACCTCAACCGCGCGGACCTCACGGCGGAGCGCTTCGTCCCCCATCCCTTCAGCACGGAGCCCGGCGCGCGGCTGTACCGCACGGGCGACAAGGCCCGGTGGAGGGAGGACGGCACGCTGGAGTTCCTGGGGCGCACCGACTTCCAGGTCAAGGTGCGTGGCTTCCGCATCGAGCTGGGCGAAATCGAAGCCGCGCTCCTCCAGCATCCGGACGTGGCGGAGGCCACGGTGGTGGCGCGGGGGCAGGGCGCGGACAAGCAGTTGGTGGGGTACGCGGTCGCGAAGCCGGAGCGGACGCTCGACGCGGCGGAGCTCAAGGCGCACCTGCGGCAGCGGCTGCCGGAGTACATGGTGCCCACGGCCCTGATGTCGCTGGACGCGCTGCCCCTCAGTGCGAACGGCAAGGTGGATCGCAAGGCGCTGCCCGAGCCGGAGGCCCCGCGCTCGGAGAAGGTCTTCGAGGCGCCCCGCACGGAGACCGAAGCGAAGCTGGCGGCCATCTGGGCGCAGGTGCTGCGCGTGCCCCGGGTGGGCGTGACGGACAACTTCTTCGAACTGGGCGGCCACTCGCTGCTGGCGACGCAGGTGGCCTCTCGGATCCGAGCCGGGTTCGGAGTGGAGCTGCCGCTGCGGGAGCTGTTCGAGTCCGCCACCCTGGAGGCCCTGGCGCTCCGCCTGGAGCGAGCCACCCGCTCCGTCGCCCCGCCGCTGGTGCCCGTCTCGCGAGAGCAGCCCCTGCCGTTGTCGTTCGCGCAGCAGCGCCTGTGGTTCATCGACCAGATGGAGCCGGGCAGCCCGGTCTACAACGTTCCGCTGGCGGTCCGTCTGGAGGGGGCGCTGGACGTCGCGGCGCTCCAGAGCGCGCTGGATGCACTGGTGCGCCGTCACGAAGCGCTCCGCACGACGTTCACGTCGCACGAAGGCACGCCGGTTCAGGTGGTGCATCCGCCATCGGCGATGCCGCTGGATGTAGAGGACCTGCGCGGCGTCGAAGCGGGCGAGCGGGAACAGGAGGCACGCCGCCGGGTGATGGCGCAGGGGCTGCGGTCCTTCGACCTGTCGCGAGGGCCGCTGGTCCGAGCACAGTTGGTGCGGCTGGAGGAGCACGACCACCTGCTCGCGCTCACGATGCACCACGCCATCTCGGATGGTTGGTCGTTGGGCGTGCTCGTGCGGGAGATTGGCGCGCTGTACGCGGCGTTCGTGCAGGGCCAGCCCTCCTCGCTGCCGGAGTTGCCGCTCCAGTACGCGGACTACGCGGCCTGGCAGCGCGGCTGGCTTCAGGGAGACGCGCTCGAACGCGAGGTGTCCTTCTGGAAGGGCCGGCTCGCGGGAGCGCCCTCCGCCCTGGAGTTGCCCACGGACCGTCCGCGTCCGGCGGTGCGGGGCAACGCGGGCACGATGCACTTCTTCCAGTGGTCCCCCTCGATGACGCAGCGCCTGCGAGCGCTGGCGCAGCGTGAGGGCGCATCGCTGTACATGGTGCTGCTGGCGGGCTGGCAGGTGCTGCTGTCGCGCTACTCAGGGCAGACGGACATCAGCGTGGGTTCGCCCATCGCGGGCCGCACGCGGGCGGAGCTGGAAGGGCTCATCGGCTTCTTCGTCAACACGCTGGTGCTGCGCGCGCGGGTGGACGGGGAGACGTCCTTCCGTGAGTTGCTGAAGCAGGTGCGAGGCACGGTGCTGGAGGCCTACGAGCATCAGGACGTGCCCTTCGAGAAGCTGGTGGAGGCGCTGCATCCGGAGCGCAGCCTGAGTCACACGCCGCTGTTCCAGACGCTGCTGGCGCTCCAGAACGTGCCGCAGGGCGACCTGGGGCTGCCGGGCATGGCGCTCAAGCCGGTGATGATGGAGAGCCGCACGTCGAAGTTCGACCTGAGCGTCTTCTTCGTGGAGGAGGGCGAAGGGCTGAGGGGCTCGGTCGAATACAGCACCGAGCTGTACGACGCCGCGACGGTGCGCCGGATGGTGGAGCATCTGCGGGTCCTGCTGGATGCGGCGCTGTCGCGTCCGGAGGCCGCCGTGTCCCGCCTGCCGATGGTGGGCGCGGAGGAGCGGCATCGGATCCTCGACGGTGGCAACCGCATGGCGGCGGAGGCCGTGGGTACCACGCCGGTGCACGCGCTGTTCTCCGAGCAGGCCCGGAGGACGCCGGACGCCGTGGCGATCCAGGTGCATGACGGGCGGACGCTGACGTACGGCGAGCTGGACGCGAAGGCGAACCAGTTGGCGCATCACCTGCGGAGCCAGGGAGTGAAGCGCGGCACGCGAGTGGGCGTGTACGTGGAGCGCTCGCTGGAGATGGTGGCGGGGCTGCTGGCCATCCTGAAGGCGGGAGGCGCGTACGTGCCGGTGGACCGCAACTACCCAGCGGAGCGCATCGCGCTGCTGTTGGGAGATGCGGGCGTAGGCGTGACGCTGACGCAGCGGTCGCTGGTGGAGAAGCTGCCGGCGAGCGCGGGAACGCCGCTGCTGCTGGACACGGTGTGGGTCGAAGCGGCCCGGCACCCGGAGACGGCGCCGCGGGTGGAGGTCAGCGCCGAAGACCTGGCGTACGTGATGTTCACGTCGGGAAGCACGGGCCGGCCGAAGGGCGTGAGCGTGCCGCACCGGGGCATCACGCGGCTGGTGGTGGGCAACGACTTCCTGCGCTTCGGGCCGGAGGAGGTCTGGCTGCAACTGGCGCCGGTGGCCTTCGACGCGTCGACGCTGGAACTCTGGGGCGCGCTGCTGCACGGAGCGAAGTTGGTGCTGGCGCCGCCGCACGCGTTGGCACTGGAGGAGTTGGGCGCGCTGCTGCGCAAGGAGCGCATCAGCACGCTGTGGCTGACCGCCGCGCTGTACGAACAGATGGCGCTGCACCAGGTGGACGCGCTGGCCGAGGTCTCGCGAGTGCTCGCGGGCGGCGACGTGCTGCCAGCCCAGCGAGTGCGCGAGCACCTGAAGCGCCTGCCACGAGGCGCGGTGCTGGTGAACGGGTACGGCCCGACGGAGAACACGACGTTCTCCGCGACGCACGCGCTCACACGCGACACGGAACTCACCGCTTCGGTGCCCATCGGCAAACCGATTGGGAACTCGACGGCCTACGTGCTGGAGCCGCACGGTGATGTGGCCGGAGTAGGCGTACCGGGTGAGCTGTTCGTGGGTGGCGAAGGCCTGGCGTGGGGCTACCTCAACCGTACGGACCTGACGGCGGAGCGCTTCGTTCCGAACGCGTTCAGCACGGAGCCCGGCGCGCGGCTGTACCGGACGGGAGACAAGGCGCGCTGGAAGGAAGACGGGACGCTGGAGTTCCTGGGGCGCACCGACTTCCAGGTGAAGGTGCGTGGCTTCCGCATCGAGCTGGGCGAGGTGGAAGCGGCCCTCCTTCAGCAGCCGGCCGTGGCGGAAGCCGCGGCGGTGGTACGCGACGTTGGCGGGGACAAGCGGCTTGTCGCGTGGCTCGTGGCGAAGCCGGGGCAGAACATCGACCCGAAGGCCGTGGAAGCGGAGCTGCGGCAGCGGTTGCCGGAGTACATGGTGCCGTCGGCGATGGGCGTGTTGGAAGCGCTGCCGCTCACGGCCAACGGCAAGGTGGACCGCAAGGCGCTCATGGCGCTGGAAGCGCAGGAGGCAGGCACCGCCTTCGAAGCGCCCCGCACGGAGGTGGAGAAGAAGCTGGCGGCCATCTGGGCGGAGGTCCTGCGGGTTCCCTGGGTGGGGCTGAGGGACAACTTCTTCTCGCTCGGTGGTCACTCGCTGCTGGCGACGCAGGTGGTGTCACGGATCCGCTCGGAGTTCGGAGTGGAGATCTCATTGCGGGTCCTCTTCGAGGCACCCGTGCTCGAAGTCCTGGCCGAGCGGCTGGGAACGGCCGCGAGTCACCAGTCCACGGCGCTGAAGTCCGCCGCGAGTGATGAAGCGCCGCCCCTGTCGTTCGCGCAGCAGCGCCTGTGGTTCATCGACCAGATGGAGCCGGGAAGCGCGATCTACAACGTGCCCGTCGCGGTCCGGCTGCGGGGCGCCTTGAAGCGGGGAGCGCTCGTACGAGCCCTGGACGAAATCGTCCGGCGCCACGAATCCCTCCGCACGACGTTCGAGCTGCACGAGGGCCAGCCCGTCCAGCGCATCCATCCCCACGCGCGCCTGCCGGTGGCGGACGTCGACCTGGAGGGAATCGACAGCGAGCAGCGGGAGTCGGAGGTCCGGCGCCGGCTCGGAGTGGAGTTGGCGGAGCCCTTCGACCTGCAAAAGGGGCCGCTCATCCGGGCGAGCCTGCTGAGGCTGGGAGCCGCCGAGCACGTGCTGTTCATCACGATGCACCACATCGTGTCGGATGGCTGGTCGCTGGGAGTGCTGATCCGCGAAGTGGGAGCGTTGTACGCGGCCTTCACGGAAGGGCGTCCGTCGCCGCTGCCAGAGCTGTCGTTGCAGTACGCGGGCTACGCGGCGTGGCAGCGCGGTTGGTTGCAGGGAGAGACGCTCCAGAGGGAGGTGGACTTCTGGAGGGGGAAGCTCGCCGGGACGCCGCCCGTCCTGGAGTTGCCCACGGACCATCCGCGGCCGGCGGTGCGAGGCAACGCGGGAGCGGTTCATTCCTTCGTGCTGCCGTCGTCGCTGGAGCAGGGACTGAAGGCGCTGGCGCAACGCGAAGGTGCATCGCTGTACATGGTGCTGCTGGCGGCGTGGCAGATGCTGCTGTCTCGCTACAGCGGGCAGACGGACATCAGCGTGGGTTCGCCCATCGCGGGGCGCACGCGTGCGGAGCTGGAAGGGCTCATCGGCTTCTTCGTCAACACGCTGGTGCTGCATGCGCGGGTGGACGGTGAGAAGTCGTTCCGTGAGCTGCTGACGCAGGTGCGGGGCACGGTGCTGGAGGCCTACGAGCACCAGGACGTGCCGTTCGAGAAGCTGGTGGAGGCGCTGCAGCCGGAGCGCAGCCTGAGTCACACGCCGCTGTTCCAGTCACTGCTGGCCTTGCAGAACACGCCCGAGGGAGAGGCGCGGCTGCCCGGGCTGACGATGAAGCCCTTGGAGCTGGAGATCCGCACGTCGAAGTTCGACGTGAGCATCTTCTTCACGGAGACGCCGCAGGGCTTGAGTGGAGCGGTGGAGTACAGCACCGAGTTGTTCGAAGCAGCGACAGTGCGCCGGATGGTGGAGCACCTGCGCGTGCTGCTGGAAGGAGTGGTGGCGAAGCCGGAAGAGGCAGTGGGCCGGCTGTCCATGCTGACGGACGCGGAGCGCCAGCAGGTGCTGCTGACGTGGAACCCCACGGCCACGCAGTCCCCCCGTGACATGTCGGTGCACGCCCGCTTCGAGGCGCAGGCGAAGCGGACGCCAGACGCGGTGGCGCTGAAGCTCGCGGAAGGGGGCGGCGCGCTGACGTACGGCGAACTGGACGCGAAGGCGAACCAGCTGGCGCATCACCTGCGGAGCCAGGGAGTGAAGCGCGGCACGCGAGTGGGCGTGTACGTAGAGCGCTCGCTGGAGATGGTGGCGGGGCTGCTGGCCATCCTGAAGGCCGGGGGCGTGTATGTCCCGGTGGACCGCAACTACCCGGCGGAGCGCATCGCGCTGCTGTTGGGAGATGCGGGCGTGGGCGTGACGCTGACGCAGCGGTCGCTGGTGGAGAAGCTGCCGGCGAGCGCGGGCACGCCGCTGCTGCTGGACACTGCATGGAGCGAAACCGCGCATCTGCCGACCTCGGCGCCGCAGGGAGCAGTGAGCGCGGACGACCTGGCGTACGTGATGTTCACGTCGGGAAGCACCGGCCGCCCGAAGGGCGTGAGCGTGCCGCACCGGGGCATCACGCGGCTGGTGGTGGGCAACGACTTCCTGCGCTTCGGGCCGGAGGAGGTCTGGCTGCAACTGGCGCCGGTGGCCTTCGACGCCTCGACGCTGGAACTCTGGGGCGCGCTGCTGCACGGAGCGAAGCTGGTGCTGGCGCCGCCGCACGCGCAGACGCTGGAGGAGCTGGGCGCGCTGCTGCGCAAGGAGCGCATCAGCACGCTGTGGCTGACCGCCGCGCTGTACGAACAGATGGCGCTGCATCAGGTGGACGCGCTGGCGGAAGTGTCGCAGGTCCTCGCGGGCGGCGACGTATTGCCGGCGCAGCGAGTGCGCGAGCACTTGAAGCACTTGCCGGAAGGCGCGGTGCTGGTGAACGGGTACGGCCCGACGGAGAACACGACGTTCTCCGCGACGCACGCGCTCACGCGTGACTCGGCCGTCATGGCTTCAGTGCCCATCGGCAAGCCGATTGGAAACTCGACGGCGTACGTGTTGGACGGGTACGGCGGCGTGGCCGGAGTGGGCGTGCCGGGAGAGCTGTACGTCGGCGGCGAAGGCCTGGCGTGGGGCTACCTCAACCGTACGGACCTGACGGCGGAGCGCTTCGTTCCGAACGTGTTCAGCACGGAGCCCGGTGCCCGGCTGTACCGGACGGGAGACAAGGCGCGCTGGAAGGAAGACGGGACGCTGGAGTTCCTGGGGCGCACCGACTTCCAGGTGAAGGTGCGCGGCTTCCGCATCGAGTTGGGCGAGGTGGAAGCGGCCCTCCTCCAGCATCCGGACGTGGCGGAAGCCGTGGCGGTGGTGCGCGACGTCGGCGGAGACAAGCGGCTCGTCGCGTGGCTCGTGGCGAAGCCGGGACAGAACATCGACCCAAAGGCAGTGGACGCGGAGCTGCGGCAGCGATTGCCGGAGTACATGGTGCCGTCGGCGATGGGCGTGTTGGACGCGCTGCCGCTCACGGCCAACGGCAAGGTGGACCGCAAGGCGCTGCCTGAAATCGAAGCGGCTGCTTCGGAGCACGATTACGAAGCGCCTCGCACGGAGTCGGAGCGGAAGCTGGCGGCCATCTGGGCGGAAGTGCTGCGCGTCCCGCGTGTCGGGGTGCGGGACAACTTCTTCGCGCTGGGTGGGCACTCGCTGCTGGCGACCCAGGTGGTGTCGCGGATCCGGAAGGAGCTGGGCGCGGAGCTGCCACTGCGGACGTTGTTCGAGGCTCCGACGCTTGAAGCCCTGGCCCGACGGCTGGAGACGGCCGAGCGTCCGCTGCCCGTGGCGCTGGAGTCGATCGCGAACGCTGGGCCGTCGCCGCTGTCGTTCGCGCAGCAGCGCCTGTGGTTCATCGACCAGTTGGAGCCGGGCTCGGCGCTCTACAACGTGCCCGTCGCGGTGCGCCTGGAAGGCGAGCTGGACGTGGGAGCCCTGGACTGGGTCCTGCGTGAAATCGTCCGGCGCCACGAATCCCTCCGAACGACGTTCGAACTGCACGGGGGCCAGCCCGTGCAGCGCATCCATGCCGACGAAGTGCGCCTCTCCATGGTGCAGATCGACCTGGGGGCATTGGACGGCGAGCAGCGGGAGGCGGAAGTCCGGCGCCGGCTCGGATTGGAGCTGGCGGAGCCCTTCGACCTGTACAGGGGGCCGCTCATCCGGGCGAGCCTGTTGAAGCTGGGAGCCACCGAGCACGTGATGCTCATCACGATGCACCACATCGTGTCGGATGGCTGGTCGCTGGGAGTGCTGATCCGCGAAGTGGGAGCGTTGTACGCGGCCTTCACGGAAGGGCGTCCGTCGCCGCTGCCGGAGCTGTCGCTGCAGTACGCGGGATACGCGGCGTGGCAGCGCGGCTGGTTGCAGGGAAAGACGCTCCAGAAGGAAGTGGACTTCTGGAGGGGGAAGCTCGCCGGGACGCCGCCGGTCCTGGAGTTGCCGACGGACCGTCCGCGTCCCGCGGTGCGAGGCAACGCGGGTGCGATCCATCCCTTCGTGCTGCCGTCATCGCTGGAGCAGGGGCTGAAGGCGCTGGCGCAGCGCGAGAGTGCATCGCTGTACATGGTGCTGCTGGCCGCATGGCAGGCGCTGCTGTCCCGCTACTCAGGGCAGACGGACATCAGCGTGGGTTCGCCCATCGCGGGGCGGACGAGAGCCGAGCTGGAAGGGCTCATTGGCTTCTTCGTCAACACGCTGGTGCTGCGCGCCCAGGTGGACGGAGAGAAATCCTTCCGCGAGCTGCTGACGCAGGTGAAAGGCACGGTGCTGGAGGCGTACGAGCACCAGGACGTGCCGTTCGAGAAGCTGGTGGAAGCGCTGCAGCCGGAGCGCAGCCTGAGCCACACGCCGCTGTTCCAGTCCCTGCTGGCATTGCAGAACACGCCCGATGGGGAGGCGCGCCTGCCTGGGCTGACGATGAAGCCGCTGGAGCTGGAGCTCCGTACGTCGAAGTTCGACGTGAGCATCTTCTTCACGGAGACGGCGCAGGGCTTGAGCGGAGCGGTGGAGTACAGCACCGACTTGTTCGAATCGGCGACGGTGCGCCGGATGGTGGAGCACCTGCGCGTGCTGCTGGAAGGCGTGGTGGCGAAGCCGGAGGAGGCAGTGGGCCGGCTGCCCATGCTGACGGACGCGGAGCGCCAGCAGGTGCTGGTGACGTGGAATCAGCAGCAGGCAGAGTACGACCGCGACGCGACGATTCCCCAGCTCTTCGAGGCACAAGCGAAGCGCACGCCGGATGCCGTGGCCGTGGTGAGCGGCAAGCAGCGGCTGACGTACCGGGAGGTGGAGGCGAAGGCGAACCAGCTGGCGCACCGGCTGCGCAAGCTGGGAGTGGGCCCGGAGTCGCGAGTGGGCCTGTGCGTGGAGCGCACAGCCGACGTGGTGGTGGGCACGCTGGGCATCCTGAAGGCGGGCGGCGCGTACGTGCCGTTGGATCCGAGCTACCCGAAGGAGCGCCTGGGTTGGCTGCTGGAGGACGCGCAGGGCCCGGCACTGGTGGCGCATTCGCACCTCTTGGAGTCGTTGCCCGCTTTCAGCGCGAAGGCGGTGTGCCTGGACCGTGAAGAGGAGTGGGCGGAAGAGTCCTGCTGCCCGCTGACGCCGGAGGTGCGCCCGGAGAACGTGGCGTACCTCATCTACACGTCCGGAAGCACGGGCCGTCCGAAGGGCGTGGCGGTGACGCACCGGAACGCAGTGGCCTTCCTGGCGTGGGCAACGGAGACGTTCACGGAGGAGGAGACGAAGGCGGTGCTCGCGGCGACGAGCCTGAACTTCGACCTCTCGGTGTTCGAACTCTTCGCGCCGCTGGTGAGAGGCGGCAGTGTGGTGGTGGTGCGCAATGCCCTGCACCTGGCGGAGGAGAAGCCGGAGGCGGACGTCACGCTCATCAACACGGTGCCGTCGGCGATGGCGCAGTTGGTGCGGCTGAACGCCGTGCCGCCGTCGGTGCGCGTAGTGAATCTCGCTGGCGAAGCGCTGCCCGAGACGCTGGCGAAGGCCGTGTACGCGGTGCCGACGGTGCAGAAGCTGTACAACCTGTACGGCCCGTCGGAAGACACGACGTACTCGACGTGGTCGCTGGTGGGGCGGAATGAGGTGCCGAACATCGGCCGGCCGCTCACCAACACGCGGGCCTACGTGCTGGACAAGTACCTGCAGCCGGTACCGGTGGGCGTGGCGGGAGAGCTGTTTCTGGCGGGCGAAGGCCAGGCACGGGGCTACCTGCTGAGGCCGGAGCTGACGGCGGAGAAGTTCCTGCCGGAGGTGTACGGCCCCGAAGGCAGCCGGATGTACCGCACGGGAGACCGGGTGCGGTACCGCGCGGACGGAGTGCTGGAGTACCTGGGCCGGGTGGACTTCCAGGTGAAGGTGCGAGGCTTCCGCATCGAGCTGGGCGAAGTCGAAGCAGCCCTGCGCCAGCAGGAGGCGGTGAAGGACGCAGTGGTGGTGGCGAAGGGGGAGGGCGCGGAGAAGCGGCTCGTGGCGTACGTAGCGCCGAAGGCCGGCGCTACGCTGGAAGCGGAGTCGCTCAAGGCGAGCCTGCGCCAACGGCTGCCGGAGTACATGGTGCCCGGGGCGGTGGTGGTGCTGGAGGCACTGCCGCTCAACTCCAACGGCAAGGTGGACCGCAAGGCGCTACCGGATCCGGAGGCGCCAGCAGCCATCATCACCTACGCAGCCCCGCGCACGGAGACGGAAGCGAAGCTGGCGGCCATCTGGGCGGAGGTGCTGCGCGTCCCTCGGGTCGGCGTGAAGGACGACTTCTTCGCGCTCGGCGGCCACTCGCTGCTCGCGACACAAGTCGTGTCGCGGGTTCGCGCGGAGACGGGCGCGGAGCTGCCGCTGCGTGCGCTGTTCGAAGCGCGCACGGTCGAGTCACTCGCTCGTCAGCTGGGGCAGACCGCGTTCTCTGGCAAGAACACGATGGAGCGCAGGCTGGGGGATGCGGCCCGGCCGCTGTCGTTCGCGCAGCAGCGGTTGTGGTTCATCGACCAGCTGGAGTCGGGGACGGCGCTCTACAACGTGCCCGTCGCGGTGCGGCTGGAGGGAGCGCTGCGTCAGGACGTCCTGGAGCGTGCGCTGCGCGAAGTGGTGCGGCGCCATGAAGCGCTGCGGACGACGTTCGCGGAGAAGGACGGTCAGTCCCTCCAGGTCATCCACTCGGACATGACCCTGCACCTGGAGCGGGTGGAGGTGTCCTCGGGGGATGCGCGGCAGCGGATCGAGCAGGAGATGTTGAAGCCGTTCGACCTGTCGCGCGGTCCGCTGATCCGGGCACTCCTGCTGACGCTGGGAAGCTCGGAGCACGTGTTGGTCGTCACGATGCATCACATCGTGTCGGACGGCTGGTCGCTGGGCGTGCTGATCCGGGAGGTGGGCGCGCTGTACGCGGCCTTCGCGGAAGGTCGTCCCTCGCCGCTGCCAGAGCTCCCCGTGCAGTACGCGGACTACGCAGCCTGGCAGCGCGATGGGTTGCAGGGCGCGACGCTCCAGCGGGAGGTGGACTACTGGAAGCGGAAGCTCGTTGGCGCGCCGCCGGTGCTGGAGCTGCCCACGGACCATCCCCGTCCGCCGGTGCGTGGCAGCGCGGGAGCGACGTACTCCTTCCCCCTGTCCCGGTCGCTGACGGGGGACCTCAAGGCGCTGGCCCAGCGGGAAGGTGCGTCGCTGTACATGGCGCTGCTGGCGGGTTGGCAGGTCCTGCTGTCGAGGTACTCGGGGCAGGACGACATCAGCGTGGGTTCGCCCATCGCGGGCCGTACGCGCGCGGAGGTGGAGGGCCTCATCGGCTTCTTCGTCAACACGCTGGTGCTGCGCGCCCAGGTGGATGGAGGCCAGTCCTTCCGGGCGCTGCTCACGCAGGTGCGGGAGACGGTGCTGGGCGCGTACGAGCACCAGGACGTGCCGTTCGAGAAGCTGGTGGAGGCGCTCCAGCCCGAGCGCGACCGGCGTCACACGCCGCTGTTCCAGGTGTTCCTGGCGCTCCAGAACCTGCCTGAGAGCGAAACGCGACTGCCGGGCTTGACGCTCAAGCCCGTGGCCTACGAAGGCCGGACGTCGAAGTTCGACCTGAGCCTCTTCTTCATGGAGACGCCAGACGGGCTGACGGGCGCGGTGGAGTACAGCACCGACCTGTTCGAGGCAGCGACGGTGCGCCGGATGGCGGAGCACCTGCGGGTGCTGTTCGAAGGAATGGTGGCGAAGCCGGACGCAGCGATGGGCCAGTTGCCCATGCTGATGGAAGCGGAGCGCCAGCAGGTGCTGGTGACGTGGAACCGGCAGCAGGCGGAGTACGCGCACGACGCGACGATTCCCCAGCTCTTCGAGGCGCAAGCGAAGCGAACGCCTGAGGCCGTCGCCGTGGTGAGCGGCAAGCAGCGGCTGACGTATCGGGAGGTGGAGGCGAAGGCGAACCAGCTGGCGCACCGGCTGCGCAAGCTGGGCGTGGGCCCGGAGTCACGCGTAGGCCTGTGCGTGGAGCGCACAGCCGACGTGGTGGTGGGCACGCTGGGCATCCTCAAGGCGGGAGGCGCGTACGTGCCGTTGGATCCGAGCTACCCGAAGGAGCGCCTGGGTTGGCTGTTGGAGGATGCGCAGGGCCCGGCGCTGGTGGCGCACTCGCACCTCTTGGAGTCACTGCCTGCCTTCAGCGCTCAGGCGGTGTGCCTGGACCGTGAAGAGGAGTGGGCGGAAGAGTCCTGCTGCCCGCTGACGCCGGAGGTGCGCCCGGAGAATGTGGCGTACCTCATCTACACGTCGGGAAGCACGGGCCGTCCGAAGGGCGTCGCGGTGACGCACCGGAATGCGGTGGCTTTCCTCGCGTGGGCAACGGAGACGTTCACGGAGGAGGAGACGAAGGCGGTGCTCGCGGCAACGAGCCTGAACTTCGACCTCTCGGTGTTCGAGCTGTTCACGCCGCTGGTGCGAGGCGGCAGCGTGGTGGTGGTGCGCAATGCTCTGCACCTGGCGGAGGAGAAGCCGGAGGCGGACGTCACGCTCATCAACACGGTGCCGTCGGCGATGGCGCAGTTGGTGCGGCTGAACGCCGTGCCGCCGTCGGTGCGCGTAGTGAATCTCGCTGGCGAGGCACTGCCCGAGACGCTGGCGAAGGGCGTCTACGGCATCCCCACGGTGCAGAAGCTGTACAACCTGTACGGCCCGTCGGAAGACACGACGTACTCGACGTGGTCGCTGGTGGGGCGGAATGAAGTGCCGAACATCGGCCGGCCGCTCACCAACACGCGTGCGTACGTGCTGGACAAGTACCTGCAGCCGGTGCCGGTGGGCGTGGCGGGAGAGCTGTTCCTGGCGGGAGAAGGCCAGGCGCGCGGCTACCTGCTGAGGCCGGAGCTGACGGCGGAGAAGTTCCTGCCGGAGGTGTACGGCCCGGAAGGCAGCCGCATGTACCGCACGGGAGACCGGGTGCGGTACCGCGCGGACGGAGTGCTGGAGTACCTGGGCCGGGTGGACTTCCAGGTGAAGGTGCGAGGCTTCCGCATCGAGCTGGGCGAAGTGGAGTCCGCGCTGCGCCAGCAGGAGACGGTGAAGGACGCAGTGGTGGTGGCGAAGGGGGAGGGGGCGGAGAAGCGCCTCGTGGCGTACGTGGCCCCGAAGGCCGGCGCGACGCTGGAAGCGGAGTCGCTGAAGGCGAGCCTGCGTCAGCGCTTGCCGGAGTACATGGTGCCCGGAGCAGTGGTGGTGCTGGACGCACTGCCGCTCAATTCCAACGGCAAGGTGGACCGCAAGGCCCTGCCGGAGCCGGATGCTCAAAAGGCCGGAAGTACCTACGAGGCTCCGCGCACGGATGCGGAAGCAAGGCTCGCGGCCATCTGGGCGGAGGTGCTGCGGGTGCCTCAGGTGGGCGTGAAGGACGATTTCTTCGCGCTGGGTGGCCACTCCCTGCTGGCGACGCAGGTGGTGTCGCGAGTGCGCGCGGAGATGGGCGCGGAGCTGCCGCTGCGCGCGCTGTTCGACTCGCGCACGGTGGAGTCGCTCGCCCATCAGCTGGAGAAAGCCGCGTCCTCGAGCAAGACGGCGATGAAGCGCAGGCTGGGGGCCGCCGCCCGACCGCTGTCGTTCGCGCAGCAGCGGTTGTGGTTCATCGACCAGCTGGAGCCGGGCACCGCGCTCTACAACATGCCCGTGGCACTGCGGTTGGAAGGTGACCTGGACGTGGGCGTCCTGGAGCGCGCCCTGCGTGAGGTCGTGATCCGTCACGAGGCCCTGCGCACGACCTTCGAGGTGCAGAACGGTCAGCCCCTCCAGGTCATCCATTCAGACATGGCACTGCACCTGGAGCGGGTGGAGGTGTCCGAGGCGGCTGCACGGCAGCGGATTGAACAGGAGATGTTGAAGCCGTTCGACCTGTCGCGCGGTCCGCTGCTTCGAGCGCTCCTGCTGAAGTTGGGCAATCGGGAGCACGCGCTGGTCGTCTCGATGCACCACATCGTGTCGGACGGCTGGTCGCTGGGCGTGTTGATCCGCGAAGTGGGCGCGCTGTACGCGGCCTTCTCCTCGGGGCAGCCGTCACCCTTGCCAGAGCTGCCCGTGCAGTACGGGGACTACGCGGCCTGGCAGCGTGACTGGCTGCGAGATGAGGCCCTGGCGCGCGAGGTGGACTACTGGAAGCAGTCGTTGATGGGGGCGCCGCCGGTGCTGGAGCTGCCGACGGACCGTCCGCGTCCGGCGGTGCGCACCAACGTCGGCACGACGCTGGGCTTCATGCTGCCGCTGGATCTGTCCCAGCGGTTGAGCGCGCTGGCCCAGCAGGAGGGCGCCTCGCTGTTCATGGCGCTGCTGGCCGGGTGGCAGGTGCTGCTGTCGCGCTACTCGGGGCAGACGGACATCAGCGTGGGTTCGCCCATCGCGGGCCGGACGCGCGCGGAGGTCGAAGGGCTCATCGGCTTCTTCGTCAACACGCTGGTGCTGCGCACCCAGGTCGACGGAGAGGCGTCCTTCCGTGAGCTGCTGAAGCAGGTGAGGGGAACGGTCCTGGGCGCGTACGAGCACCAGGACGTGCCCTTCGAAAAGCTGGTGGAGGCGCTGCAGCCCGAGCGCAGCCTGAGCCACACGCCGCTGTTCCAGACGTCGATGTCGCTCCAGAACGTGCCCATCGAGGAGTCCAGACTCCCCGGCCTGGTTCTCAAGCCTGTGCCCTACGAAGGCCGCACGTCGAAGTTCGACCTGAGCCTCTTCTTCACGGAGACACCGGACGGGCTGGCCGGAGCGGTGGAGTACAGCACTGACCTGTTCGAAGCAGCGACGGTGCGCCGGATGGTGGATCACCTGCGCATGCTGCTGGAAGGCATGGTGGCGAAGCCGGACGCAGCGGTGGGCCAGCTGCCCATGCTGACTGAAGCGGAGCGCCAGCAGGTGTTGGTGACGTGGAACCAGCAGCAGGCGGAGTACGACCGGAACGCGACGATTCCGGCGCTCTTCGAGGCGCAGGCGAAGCGCACGCCGGATGCCGTGGCCGTGGTGAGCGGCAAGCAGCAACTGACGTACCGGGAGGTGGAGGCGAAGGCGAACCAGCTGGCACACCGGCTGCGCAAGCTGGGCGTGGGTCCGGAGTCGCGAGTGGGCCTGTGCGTGGAGCGCACGGCGGACGTCGTGGTGGGCACGCTGGGCATCCTCAAGGCGGGCGGCGCCTACGTGCCGTTGGACCCGAGCTACCCGAAGGAGCGCTTGGGCTGGCTGCTGGAGGATGCGCAGGGCCCGGCACTGGTGGCGCACTCGCACCTGCTGGAGTCGTTGCCCGCCTTCAGCGCGCAGGCGGTGTGCCTGGACACGGACGCGACATTGGCCATGGAGCCGACCGAAGCGCCAGAGGCAGGGCCCCGGCCTGAAAACGTGGCGTACCTCATCTACACGTCGGGAAGCACAGGCCGTCCGAAGGGCGTCGCTGTGACGCACCGGAACGCGGTGGCCTTCCTGTCGTGGGCAACGGAGACGTTCACGGAGGAGGAGACGAAGGCAGTGCTCGCGGCAACGAGCCTGAACTTCGACCTCTCGGTGTTCGAACTCTTCGCTCCGTTGGTGAGGGGCGGCAGCGTGGTGGTGGTGCGCAATGCCCTGCACCTGGCGGAGGAGAAGCCGGACGCGGAGGTGACGCTCATCAACACAGTGCCGTCGGCGATGGCGCAGTTGGTGCGGCTGAACGCCGTGCCGCCGTCGGTGCGCGTAGTGAATCTCGCTGGCGAAGCACTGCCGGAGACGTTGGCGAAGGCCGTGTACGCGGTGCCGACGGTGCAGAAGCTCTACAACCTGTACGGCCCGTCTGAAGACACGACGTACTCGACGTGGTCGCTGGTGGGGCGCGCAGAGGTGCCGAACATCGGCCGGCCGCTCACCAACACGCGCGCGTACGTGTTGGACAAGTACCTGCAACCGGTTCCGGTGGGCGTAGCGGGAGAGCTGTTCCTGGCGGGAGAGGGCCAGGCGCGCGGCTACCTGCTGAGGCCGGAGCTGACGGCGGAGAAGTTCCTGCCGGAAGTCTACGGCCCGGAGGGCAGCCGCATGTACCGCACGGGGGACCGGGTGCGGTACCGCGCGGACGGAGTGCTGGAGTACCTGGGCCGAGTGGACTTCCAGGTGAAGGTGCGAGGCTTCCGCATCGAGCTGGGCGAAGTCGAAGCAGCCCTGCGTCAGCAGGAGGCGGTGAAGGACGCAGTGGTAGTGGCGAAGGGGGAGGGCGCGGAGAAGCGCCTCGTGGCGTACGTGGCGCCGAAGGTCGGCGCGACGTTGGAAGCGGAGGCCCTCAAGGCAAGTCTGCGTCAGCGGTTGCCTGAGTACATGGTGCCCGGAGCAGTGGTGGTGCTGGAGGCACTGCCGCTCAACTCCAACGGCAAGGTGGACCGCAAGGCCCTGCCGGAGCCGGAGGCACCGACCTCCACCCGCACGTACGTGGCCCCGCGCACGGAGATGGAAGCGAAGTTGGCGGCCATCTGGGCGGAGGTGCTGCGAGTCCCCCAGGTGGGCGTGAAGGACGACTTCTTCGCGCTCGGAGGCCACTCGCTGCTGGTGACGCAGGTGGTGTCGCGCATCCGCACGGAGACCGGCGTGGAGCTGCCGCTGCGCGCGCTGTTCGAGGCTCCCACGCTCGAGGCCCTGGCCCAGCGGATGGGGACGGCGGGCCGCGGTCAGAGCTCGATGCCGGGCGACTCGTTGATGGGCACGACGCCGCCGCTGTCGTTCGCGCAGCAGCGCCTGTGGTTCATTGACCAGCTGGAGCCCGGAACGGCGCTCTACAACCTGCCTGTGGCGGTGCGGCTGGTGGGCTCGCTGGATGTCGCGGCCCTGGAGCGGGCCCTGCACGAGGTCGTGCGCCGTCACGAGGCCCTGCGGACCACCTTCGAGGAGCGCGGCGGGCAGGCCATCCAGGTCATCCAGCCCACCCTGTCGCTGGAACTGGCCCGGGAGGACCTGCGGACTGTCGACGAAGCCCGCCGCGAGGCGGAGGCCCGCTGGCAGGTGGAGCAGGAGATGCTCCGTCCCTTCGACCTGGGCCAAGGGCCGTTGATCCGCACCCGGCTGTTCACGCTCGGGGAGCGCGAGAGCGTCCTCGTGGTGACGATGCACCACATCGTGTCGGACGGCTGGTCGCTGGGCGTGTTGATCCGCGAGGTGGTCGCGCTCTACGCGGCCTTCTCCTCGGGGCAGCCGTCCCCCCTGCCCGAGCTGCCCGTGCAGTACGCGCGCTACGCGTCCTGGCAACGCGGCCGGCTCCAGGGAGAAGTCCTCGCGCGGCAGGTGGACTACTGGAAGCGGAAGCTCGCCGGCGCGCCGCCGGTGCTGGAGCTGCCCACGGACCGCCCGCGTCCGTCCGAGCGGGGCATCGCGGGAGCGACGTACTCCTTCACCCTGTCCCGGTCGCTGACGGGGGCGCTCAAGTCCCTGGCCCAGCGGGAAGGGGCCTCGCTGTACATGGTGCTGCTGGCCGGGTGGCAGGTGCTGATGGCGCGCTACAGCGGCCAGCAGGACATCAGCGTGGGTTCACCCATCGCGGGCCGCATGCGCGCGGAGCTGGAGGGGCTCATCGGCTTCTTCGTCAACACGCTCGTGCTGCGCGCGAACGTGGACGGCGCCCTGTCCTTCCGGCAGTTGCTCGCCCAGGTGCGCGAAACGGTGCTGGATGCGTACGAGCACCAGGAGGTCCCGTTCGAGAAGCTGGTGGAGGTCCTCCAGCCCGAGCGCAGCCGCAGCCACACGCCGCTCTTCCAGACGATGCTCTCCCTCCAGAACCTGCCGATGGGCGAGCTGCGGCTGCCGGACCTGGCGCTCCAACCGGTGAACGTGGAGAGCCCCGTCGCGAAGTTCGACCTGAGCGTGTCGTTCATGGAGACACCTCAGGGCTTCTCCGGATCGATGGAGTACAGCACGGAGCTGTTCGACGCGGGCACCATCCAGCGGATGGTCTCGCACCTGCTCTCGCTGTTCGAAGGCGCGGTCGCGCGCCCGGACACGCGCGTGTCCCGCCTGCCCATGCTGACCGGCGCCGAGCGCCGCGAAATGCTGGTGGAGTGGAACGCCACGCGCGTGCCCTTCCCCGAGTCCTGCCTGCATGCGCTCTTCGAGGCGCAGGTCCGTCGCGCGCCAGAGGCCGTGGCGGCTGTCTTCGAGGGAACGCAACTGACGTACGCGCAGCTCGACGCGCACGCCAATCAGCTCGCCCACGCCCTGCGCCGTCGTGGCGTGGGCCCGGAGGTCCGCGTCGCCCTCAGCGTCGAGCGCTCCCTCGACATCGTCATGGGCCTGCTCGGCATCCTGAAGGCCGGTGGCGCCTGGGTGCCCGTGGATCCGCTCCTGCCCCGGGAGCGCCTGGCCTTCATGCTGGAGGACAGCGCGGCGCAGGTGCTCGTCACCCAGCAGCCACTGGTGGCCCGTTTCCCGGAGGCCCTGCATTCCCGTGCGCTCTGCCTGGATACGGAGCGCGAGTCGCTGGCCAGGGAGTCGACGGATGCGCCCGTGACGGGCGTGACGCCCGCGAACATGGCGTACCTGCTCTACACCTCGGGCAGCACGGGGACGCCAAAGGGCACGGCGGTGGAGCATCGCGGCGTGGCCAACCTGGTCACCCACGAAGCGGTGGCGTACGGCATCGGCCCTGGCAGCCGCGTGCTTCAGTTCGCCAGCCTCAGCTTCGACCTGTCGGTGGAGGAGATCTTCACCACGCTATGCAACGGCGCCACGCTGGTGCTCGCGCCGCTGGAGAAGCTGATGCCGGGCGTGTCGCTGCCCGTGCTGCTGCGTGAGCAGGAGCTGAGCGTCGTCAGCCTCACCCCCGCGGCGCTGGCGGCCACGTCCTCCGAGGGGCTGCCCAACGTACGCACCGTCATCTCCGGCGGTGAAGCCCTGCCCGCGGACGTCGCCGCGCGATGGGCTCCGGGTCGTCGCCTGCTCAATACGTACGGCCCGACGGAAGCCACCGTCATCGCCACACTGGGCGAGGTGGTGGCGGATGGGAACGTGCCGCCCATCGGCAAGCCGCTGGCGAACGTGCGCGTCTACGTATTGGACCCGCACGGGCAGCCGGTGCCCGTGGGCGTGCGCGGCGAGTTGCACATCGGAGGCGTGGGCGTGGCGCGTGGTTACGCGGGACGTCCGGGACTCACCGCCGAGCGCTTCGTGCCGGACGCCTTCTCGGGCGAAGTGGGCGCCCGTCTCTACCGGACGGGTGACGTCGTGCGCTGGCGTGCGGACGGACAGCTGGACTTCGTCGGCCGCATCGACTCGCAGGTGAAGGTGCGCGGCTTCCGCATCGAGCTGGGCGAGGTCGAAACCGCGCTGGCGCGGCAACCGGGCGTGAGCGAGGCCGTGGTGCTGGTGCGGGGCGACGGTGGCGACAAGCGGCTGGTGGGCTACGTCGTGGCGAAGGACGGCCACGCGCTGGACGTGGACACGCTGCGCACGGGCCTGCGCCAGGGGATACCCGAGTACATGGTGCCGGGGGCGCTGATGGTGCTGGACGCCCTGCCGCTCAACGCGAACGGCAAGGTGGACCGCAGGGCGCTGCCGGAGCCCGAGGCCGCCCGTGGGGGAGACGCCTACGTGGCCCCGCGCACCGTGACGGAGGCGAAGCTCGCGTCCATCTGGGCGGAGGTGCTGCGCCTGGAGCGCGTGGGCGTGAAGGACAACTTCTTCGCGCTGGGTGGACACTCGCTGCTGGCGACGCAGGTGGTGTCGCGCATCCGCACGTCGCTGGGCGTGGAGATGCCGCTGCGTCTGCTGTTCGAAGCGCCCACGGTGGAGGCGCTGGCGCAGCGGATCGAGCAGCTGGGACGCTCCGGCGTGCCCACGCTGAGCGCCGGAGCGCGTCCGGCGTCGCTGCCGCTGTCCTTCGCGCAGCAGCGGTTGTGGTTCATCGACCAGCTGGATCCGGGCAGTCCGCTCTACAACGTGCCCACCGTGGTGCGGCTGGAGGGCGACCTGGACGCCGCGGCGCTGGAGCAGGCCCTGCGGGAGGTCGTGCAACGGCACGAAGCCCTGCGCACGACGTTCGAGGAGGAAGCAGGTCAGCCCGTCCAGCGCATCCACGCGTCCGTGGATGTGCCGTTGAGCATCATGGACCTGACGGGTTCCGGCCCCGAGCGGGAGGACGTGGCCCGTCAGCGGGTGCTGGAGGAGTTGGCGAAGCCCTTCGACCTGATGCGTGGACCGCTCTTGCGGGCGCTGATGGTGCGCATGGATGCACGCGACCACCTGCTCGTGATCACGATGCACCACGCCGTGTCGGACGGCTGGTCCGTGGGCGTCCTGCTCCGCGAGTTGGGGGCGCTGTACACCGCGCGGGCGAGCGGCCTGGCGTTGGCACTGCCACCGCTGCCGGTGCAGTACGCGGACTACGCGGCCTGGCAGCGCGACTGGCTGAGGGATGAAACCCTGGCGCGCGAGGTGGACTACTGGAAGCAGTCGCTGACGGGAGCACCGCCGGTGCTGGAGTTGCCGACGGACCGTCCGCGTCCGGCGGTGCGCACGAACGCCGGCTCGACGCTGGGCTTCATGCTGCCGCTGGAGCTGTCCCAGCGGTTGGGCGCCCTGGCTCGAAGTGAAGGCGCGTCGCTGTTCATGGTGCTGCTGGCCGGGTGGCAGGTGCTGCTGTCGCGCTACTCGGGGCAGGCGGACATCAGCGTGGGTTCGCCCATCGCGGGACGCACGCGCGCGGAGGTGGAGGGCCTCATCGGCTTCTTCGTCAACACACTGGTGCTGCGCACCCAGATGGATGGAGACCCATCCTTCCGCGCGCTGCTCGCGCAGGTGCGGGAGATGGTGTTGGGTGCGTACGAGCACCAGGAGGTGCCGTTCGAGAAGCTGGTGGAAGCGCTGCATCCGGAGCGCAGCCTGAGCCACACGCCGCTGTTCCAGGCGTTGATGTCGCTCCAGAACGTGCCCATCGAGGAGTCCCATCTCCCAGGGCTGGTGCTCAAGCCCATGAGTCTCGAGGGCCGCACGTCGAAGTTCGACCTGAGCCTCTTCTTCACGGAGACGCCGGACGGTCTGGCCGGAGCGGTGGAGTACAGCACCGACCTGTTCGAAGCGATGACGATGCGCCGGATGGTGGAGCACCTGCGCGTGCTGCTGGAAGGCATGGTGTCAAAGCCGGATGCAGCGGTGGGCCGGCTGTCCCTGCTCACGCCCGCGGAGCGTCAGCAGGTGTTGGTGACGTGGAACCAGCAGCAAGCAGAGTACGAGCGCGACGCGACGATTCCCCAGCTCTTCGAGGCGCAGGCGAAGCGCACGCCGGATGCGGTCGCCGTGGTGAGCGGCAAGCAGCGGCTGACGTACCGGGAGGTGGAGGCGAAGGCGAACCAGTTGGCGCACCGGCTGCGCAAGCTGGGCGTGGGGCCGGAGTCGCGAGTGGGCCTGTGCGTGGAGCGCACAGCCGACGTCGTGGTCGGAACGTTGGGCATCCTGAAGGCGGGCGGCGCCTACGTGCCGCTGGATCCGAGCTACCCGAAGGAGCGGCTGGGCTGGCTGATGGAGGACGCGCAGGGGCCGGCGTTGGTGGCGCATTCGCACCTCCTGGAGTCGCTGCCTGCCTTCAGCGCGCAGGCGGTGTGCCTCGACACGGACGCGACGTTGGCCAAGGAGCCGACCGAGGCGCTGAGGGCAGAGCCCCGTCCTGAGAATGTGGCGTACCTCATCTACACGTCGGGAAGCACAGGCCGCCCGAAGGGCGTCGCGGTGACGCACCGGAACGCAGTGGCCTTCCTCGCGTGGGCGACGGAGACGTTCACGGAGGAGGAGACGAAGGCGGTGCTCGCGGCGACGAGCCTGAACTTCGACCTCTCGGTGTTCGAACTCTTCGCTCCGTTGGTGAGGGGCGGCAGCGTGGTGGTGGTGCGCAACGCTCTGCACCTGGCGGAGGAGAAGCCAGAGGCGGAGGTGACGCTCATCAACACAGTGCCGTCGGCGATGGCGCAGTTGGTGCGGCTGAACGCGGTGCCGCCGACAGTGCAGGTCATCAACCTCGCCGGTGAAGCATTGCCGGAGACGCTGGCGAAGAGCGTCTACGGCATCCCCACGGTGAGGAAGCTCTACAACCTGTACGGCCCGTCGGAAGACACGACGTACTCGACGTGGTCGCTGGTAGGGCGGAATGAAGTGCCGAACATCGGCCGGCCGCTCACCAACACGCGGGCATACGTGCTGGACAAGTACCTGCAGCCGGTGCCGGTAGGCGTGGCGGGCGAGTTGTTCCTGGCAGGAGAAGGCCAGGCACGCGGCTACCTGCTGAGGCCGGAGCTGACGGCGGAGAAGTTCCTGCCGGAAGTCTACGGCCCGGAAGGCAGCCGCATGTACCGCACAGGAGACCGGGTGCGGTACCGCGCGGATGGCGTGCTGGAGTACCTGGGGCGAGTGGACTTCCAGGTGAAGGTGCGAGGCTTCCGCATCGAACTGGGCGAAGTGGAGTCCGCACTGCGCCAGCAGGAGTCGGTGAAGGAAGCCGTCGTGGTGGCGAAGGGGGAGGGCGCGGAGAAGCGGCTCGTGGCGTACGTAGCGCCGAAGGCCAACGCGACGTTGGAAGCGGAGTCGCTGAAGGCAAGTCTGCGTCAGCGGCTGCCTGAGTACATGGTGCCCGGAGCCGTGGTGGTGCTGGAGGCGCTGCCGCTCAACTCCAACGGCAAGGTGGACCGCAAGGCCCTGCCGGAGCCAGAAGCCCAGAAGTCCGGTAACACGTACGAAGCGCCCCGCACGGAAGTGGAAGCGAAGCTGGCGGCCATCTGGGCGGAAGTGCTGCGAGTGCCTCAGGTCGGCGTGAAGGATGACTTCTTCGCGCTGGGTGGCCACTCGTTGCTCGCGACGCAGGTCGTGTCGCGGGTGCGCGCGGAGACGGGCTCGGAGCTGCCGCTGCGCGCGTTGTTCGAAGCGCCCACGGTGGAAGCCCTCGCTCGCCGGCTGGAGAAGGCCGGGCGCGCGAAGGCACCGGCCATCGTGCCCGTGTCACGAGACGCAGCGCTGCCGCTGTCGTTCGCGCAGCAGCGCCTGTGGTTCATCGACCAGCTGGAGCCGGGCACGGCGCTCTACAACGTGCCCATCGCGGTACGGCTGGAAGGCGACCTGAACGTGGAGGTCCTGGACCGGGCCCTGCGTGAGGTCGTGCGACGTCACGAGGCCCTGCGGACAACGTTCGTCGCGGGCAATCCCGAGCCGGAGCAACGGACCACGTCCGATAGCGCCTTCACGCTGGCGGTGGATGACCTGACGTCGAACACCGCCGCGCTTCGCAAGCGTGTGGAGCAAGAGGTGCTGAGGCCCTTCGAACTCGCACACGGCCCGCTCCTCCGAGCGCTCCTGCTGAAGCTCGACGCGCGTGAACACGTGCTCGTCGTCACGATGCATCACATCGTGTCGGACGGATGGTCGCTCGGGGTGTTGGTCCGCGAGGTCGGCGCGCTCTATGCGTCGTTCGTGCAGGGCCAGCCCTCACCGCTGCCAGAGCTGCCGGTGCAGTACGCGGACTACGCGGCCTGGCAGCGCGGCTGGTTGCAGGGCGCGACGCTCCAGCGGGAGGTGGACTACTGGAAGCAGAAGCTCTCCGGTGCGCCGCCGGTGCTGGAGCTGCCCACGGACCGTCCGCGTCCCGCGGTGCGAGGAACCGCGGGAGCGACCCAGAGCTTCCTCTGGCCGCAATCGCTGGCTCAGGGGCTGCGTGGCCTCGCGCAGCGCGAAGGCGCCTCGCTGTACATGGTGCTGCTGGCGGGCTGGCAGGTGCTGCTGTCGCGCTACAGCGGCCAGCAGGACATCAGCGTGGGTTCGCCCATCGCGGGCCGCACGCGCGCGGAGGTGGAGGGCCTCATCGGCTTCTTCGTCAACACGCTGGTGCTGCGCACGGACCTGTCTGGAGACCCCAGCTTCCGGGGCCTGCTCCAGCAAGTGCGTGAGACGGTCCTGGATGCGCAGGAGCACCAGGAGGTGCCGTTCGAGAAGCTGGTGGAGGCACTGCAACCGGAGCGCAGCCGCAGCCACACGCCGCTGTTCCAGACGCTGCTGGCGCTCCAGAACGTGCCCGTCGGTGAAGCCCGGCTGCCCGGCATGACGCTCAAGCCCGTGGAGATCGCGGGCGGAACGTCGAAGTTCGACCTGAGCGTCTTCTTCGTGGAGACCGCGGAGGGCCTGAGCGGAACGCTGGAGTACAGCACCGACCTGTTCGAAGCAGCGACGGTGCGCCGGATGGTGGAGCACCTGCACGTGCTGCTGGAAGGCGTGGTGGCGAAGCCAGAGGATGCAGTGGGCCGCTTGCCCATGCTGACGGAGGCGGAGCGCCAGCAGGTGCTGGTGACGTGGAACCAACAGCAGGCGGAGTACGACCGGGACGCGACGATTCCGGCGCTCTTCGAGGCGCAGGCGAAGCGCACGCCGGATGCGGTGGCCGTGGTGAGCGGCAAGCAGCGGCTGACGTACCGGGAGGTGGAGGCGAAGGCGAACCAGCTGGCGCACCGGCTGCGCAAGCTGGGAGTGGGACCGGAGTCGCGAGTGGGCCTGTGCGTGGAGCGCACGGCGGACGTCGTGGTGGGCACGCTGGGCATCCTCAAGGCGGGCGGCGCCTACGTGCCGTTGGACCCGAGCTATCCGAAGGAGCGCCTGGGCTGGCTGCTGGAGGACGCGCAGGGTCCGGCACTGGTGGCGCACTCGCACCTGCTGGAGTCGTTGCCCGCTTTCAGCGCGCAGGCGGTGTGCCTGGACCGTGAAGAAGAGTGGGCGGAAGAGTCCTGCTGCCCGCCGACGCCGGAGGTGCGCCCGGAGAACGTGGCGTACCTCATCTACACGTCGGGAAGCACAGGCCGTCCGAAGGGCGTGGCGGTGACGCACCGGAACGCGGCGGCCTTCCTGTCGTGGGCAACGGAGACGTTCACCGAAGAAGAGACGAAGGCGGTGCTCGCGGCAACGAGCCTGAACTTCGACCTCTCCGTCTTCGAACTCTTCGCGCCGCTGGTGCGAGGCGGCAGCGTGGTGGTGGTACGCAACGCCCTGCATTTGGTGGAGGAGAAGCCGGAGGTGGACGTCACGCTCATCAATACGGTGCCGTCGGCGATGGCGCAGTTGGTGCGGCTGAACGCGGTGCCGCCGTCAGTGCAGGTCATCAACCTCGCCGGTGAAGCGTTGCCGGAGACGTTGGCGAAGGCCGTGTACGCGGTGCCGACGGTGCGCAAGCTGTACAACCTGTACGGCCCGTCGGAAGACACGACGTACTCGACGTGGTCGCTGGTGGGGCGGAATGAGGTGCCGAACATCGGCCGGCCGCTCACCAACACGCGGGCCTACGTGCTGGACAAGTACCTACAGCCGGTGCCGGTGGGCGTCGCGGGAGAGCTGTTCCTGGCGGGCGAAGGCCAGGCACGCGGCTACCTGCTGAGGCCGGAGCTGACGGCGGAGAAGTTCCTGCCGGAAGTCTACGGCCCCGAAGGCAGCCGGATGTACCGCACGGGGGACCGCGTGCGGTACCGCGCGAATGGAGTGCTGGAGTACCTGGGCCGAGTGGACTTCCAGGTGAAGGTGCGAGGCTTCCGCATCGAGCTGGGCGAAGTGGAGTCCGCACTGCGCCAGCAGGAGACGGTGAAGGAAGCGGTGGTGGTGGCGAAGGGGGAGGGCGCGGAGAAGCGGCTCGTGGCGTACGTGGCCCCGAAGGCCAACGCGACACTGGAAGCGGAGTCGCTGAAGGCAAGTCTGCGCCAACGGCTGCCGGAGTACATGGTGCCCGGAGCGGTGGTGGTGCTGGAGGCACTGCCGCTCAACTCCAACGGCAAGGTGGACCGCAAGGCCCTGCCGGATCTGGACGTCACCACATCCCAGGCCGAGAACTTCGTCGCACCCCGTGACGCGCTGGAGTCCCAGCTCGTGGCGGTGTGGGAAGAGGTCCTGGGCGTGAAGCCCATCGGGGTGCGCACCAGCTTCTTCGCGCTGGGAGGCCACTCTCTTCTCGCGGTCCGCTTGATGGCCGCGCTGCGCGAACAACTGGGCCGCAACGTCCCCCTGGCCGCGCTCTTCCAGCACCCCACCGTGGAGGACCTGGCGAACCTGCTGCGCGCCGAGACGGAGACGTGGTCGCCGCTCGTCCCGCTGGAGAAGGGCGACGCAGGACTCCGGCCCCTGTTCCTCGTCCACCCGGGTGGCGGCAACGTGCTCGCCTACCCGGAGCTGGCGCGGCTCCTGGGGCCCCACCAACCCGTCTTCGGCCTTCAGGCTCGCGGCCTCCAGGCCGGCCATGCCGTGGTGGAGACCGTGGAGGAGATGGCCACCCTGTACGTGGCCGCCATTCGCGCGGAGCAGCCGGAAGGGCCGTACCGCCTCGCGGGCTGGTCGCTCGGCGGCGTCATCGCCTTCGAGATGGCCCGCCAGCTGCGCGCCCAGCGCCAGACCGTGGGGCTGCTGGCGCTCCTGGACGCCTACGTCCCCGGCGTCGGAGCGCCTCCCGGTGACGCCCCCAGGAAGGACCCCGACGCCAGCACACGCGTCGCCTTCGCCCTGACGGTGGCCCAGGCCTTCTCCCTGAACCTGCCCGTGTCCAACGAGGCCCTGGAGCGCATGGATGACGAAGCCATGCTGGGGACGCTCCTCGCCGTGGGCGTCCAGGCCGGCCTCCTGGAGGAAGCGACGGGCCGCGAGCAATTGCGCGCCCTGTTCCGCGTCTACCAGGCCAACCTGCGCGCCATGGACCGCTACGTGCCTGGCCCCTACGACGGACCGGCGCTGCTGCTCGCCGCCACGGAAGGGACCCCCACCCCCGGGGTGCCCCGCCATCGCGGCTGGGAACCCTTCGTCCGGGGGGGACTGGACGTGAGGGATATCCCTGGGGGACACCATCAACTCATGCAGGAGCCGTACGTGCGGCACGTGGCCACGCTGTTGCGCGAGGCCCTGGAGGACAAGTCATGACCACTGAAACATCCGCGACATCCAGCGGGGGCTCACCGTGGCCCAACCGCATCATCCTGGCCATCTGGTTCGTGTGCTTCTCCGTGGGCTCCCTGATCCACATCCTCGTCGTGGCGAAGTACGGCCTCTTCGCGAATGATCCGGCGGACCCGCTGCCCACGCCGTTCGTCGTCGTGAACGAGCTGTTCACGGTCCTCAACCCGCTCACCATCGCGCTGCTCATCTTCAAGCGGCGGGCGGGCATCCTCTCCGCGCTGGGCGTGGTGGCGCTCGTCTACGTCCTCAACCTGGCCCTGATGGTGTGGTTCTGGACCGCGAAGCAGCACCTCCACGTCGCGTGGCTGTACCTCAACGGCACCATGGGCGTGTTCATGGCCCTGACCGCCAGGCGCCTGTGGCGGGCCGCCCCCGAGGCGAAGGCCCTCCCACCCGCCACC
>NZ_RAWP01000043.1:0-73011 GCF_003668935.1 Corallococcus sp. AB032C
TGAGCGTCTCGTGGGCTCGGAGACGTGTATAAGAGACAGCCAATCTCCCGCGTCCGCTCCGTCACCGACATCAGCATGATGTTCAGGATGCCGATGCCGCCCACCACCAGCGACAGCAGGCACACGCCCACGCCCGCGAGCGCGATGACCTGGGACAGCTCGTTGAAGGACGCCGTCATGGACTCGTTGGTGTGCAGCTCGAAGTCGTTCGGCTCCTGCGGCGTCAGGCCCCGGCGGCGGCGCATCAGGTTCACCACTTCATCCTGCGCCTTCTGGAACGACGCCCCGTCGCGCGCCTGGATGTCGATCTCCACCGAGCGGTTCTTGCCGTAGAACTGCTGGAAGGCGCGCATGGGCAGGATGGCCTGGTTGTCCTGGCTGGCCATCCCCATGACGCTGCCGCGCTTCTGCAGCACGCCAATCACCTGGAACGGCCGGCCCTGCAACCGCACCTCGGAGCCCACCGGGTTCATGCCCGGGAAGAGCGTGTCCGCCAGGTCCACGCCAATGACCATCACCGGGCGGCCGTCCAGCGTCTCCGTCTCGTTGAAGAAGCGGCCGGTCGCCACGACGACGCCGCTCGTCTCCAGGTACGTGGGCTCCGTGCCCAGGACGCTCACCGAAGGGGGCGTCTCCCGGAACGCCGTGGTCAGCTTCTTGCCCCACTCCTGGGCCAGGGGCGTGGCCGCGCTCACGGAGGGACACGACTCCACGATGGCGCGCACGTCGTCGCCGAGCAGGTCCTTGCGCTTGGCGTACTTCGCCCAGTTGATGCGGCCGAAGCCGGTGGGCCACTTCGTCACCTCGAAGGTGTGCGCGCCCAGGCTGCCCAGGTTCTTGTTCACCTGTTCGCGCAGGCCCTCAATCAGCGCCATCATCGTGATGACGGTGGCCACGCCGATGACGATGCCCACCAGCGTCAGGAGTGAGCGCAGCGGGTTGCCCAGGAAGGTGCCGAGCGCCAGCCGCAAGTTGTCCAGGAAGGCCCGCATTGCCCTATTCGTAGCGGAGCGCTTCCACCGGGTCCAGCCGGGCCGCACGCGCGGCCGGCCAGATGCCGAACAGCAGGCCCACCAGCGCCGCGAACGCCACCCCGCCCACCACCGTGCCCGGGCGCACGTCCGCCGCCAGCGGCGTCACCAGTGACACGATCTTCGCCGTGCCCAACCCCACCGTCGTCCCCAACAGTCCCCCCACCGCGGACACGCTGGAGGCCTCCATCAGGAACTGGAGCACGATGGTGCGCTGGCGCGCGCCCAGCGCCCGGCGGACCCCAATCTCTCGCGTCCGCTCACGCACCGACACCAGCATGATGTTCATGATGCCGATGCCGCCTACCAACAGCGTGATGAGTCCCACGCCCGTGGCCACCGCGTAGAGCGCGCCGGTGAGCTGCTCGTAGGTCGCCGCGAGCGAGTCCGTCCGGTTGACGTTGAAGTCGTCCGGCTGGCCCGGTGGCGTCGCGCGCACGCGCCGCATGATGCCCACCAGCTGGTCCTCCACCTTCGCCATCTGCCCCGCGTCCGCCACGGCGATGGCGATCTGCATGGGCCGCCCCTTGCCGAAGTTGGAGTTGAAGGTCTTGAACGGCATGAACACGGACATGTCCATGTTCTCCGCCACGACCTTCCCCTTGCGCCCCAACGTACCCACCACCTGGAAGGGCCGCCCGTCGATGCGCACCGTCTGACCCAGCGGACTGATGCTGGGAAAGAGCGAGGCGGCCACGTCCGCGCCCAGCACCGTCACCGCCCGGTTTACCTCTTCGTCCGCGCGGGTGAGGAAGCGTCCGGACACGACCTCGTAGTTGCCAATGGCCAGGTAGTCGCTCCACACACCGTTGATGCGCACGTTGGAGACCTGGAGGGCGCCGTGCGACACGTCGGACGTGCGCAGCACCGCCGGGGAGATGGCGGTGATGAAGTCCGCCTGGGCGCGCAGCTGCGCCACCTGCTCCAGCGTGAAGTTCTTCCGGTTGCGGTAGAGCCACCAGTTGCCCTTCACCATCCAGGGGTACTTGGAGATGAAGATCGTGTTCGCGCCCAGCGTGGCCAGCTGCTTGTCGAAGGACGCGTTGAGCCCCTGGATGATGCCGACAATGGCCAGGAGCGTCGCCACGCCAATGCCGATGCCCAGTGTCGTGAGCACCGTGCGCATCCGGTTCGCCCGGAGGGAGAACACCGCGATGCGGGCCCCCTCCAGCACGTCCACGCGGAAGCCCTTCCGGAAGCTCACGCGGTGCCCGCCTGGGGTGCCGCGTGCACGCCCAGCGCCACCTCCGGCCCCGGCCCGTCCGCGACGATCTCCCCGTCGCTCAACCGGATGGCCCGGGGACAGCGCGCGGCCAGCTTGGGCTCGTGCGTGACGAGCACCAGCGTGTGCCCCGCGCGGTGCAGCTGCTCGAAGAGCTTGACGATCTCCTCGCCGGTGGCCGAGTCCAGGTTGCCCGTGGGCTCGTCCGCCAGGAGCATGGACGGCTCCGACACCAGCGCCCGCGCGATGGCCACGCGCTGGCGCTGACCGCCCGACAGCTCGTTGGGCCGGTGGTGCATGCGGTGCGTGAGCTGCACTTTGTCCAGCGCCGCCTTCGCCCGCTCGCGCCGCTCCTTCGCGCCCATCCCCCGGTACACCAGCGGCAGCTCCACGTTGGCGAGCGCCGTCTCCCGGGGCAGCAGCTGGAACGTCTGGAAGATGAAGCCGATCTCCACGTTGCGGATGACGGCCAGGTCGTCGTCGTCCATGCTCGACACGTCCTTGCCGTTGAGCATGTAGCGGCCGCTCGTGGGCGTATCCAGGCAGCCCAGCACGTTCATGAGCGTGCTCTTGCCGGAGCCGGACTGGCCGATGATGGCCACCCACTCACCCCGCTGGATGCCAAAGGACACGCCGCGCAGCGCGCGCACCTCTTCACCGCCCACGAAGAAGGCCCGCGTGAGCCCCTCCACCTGGATGAGGGGGCCCGCGTCCGGTGCAGGGGCCGACGTCACGACTTGCCCTTCGCCGCGGCCTTCTCCGGCTCGCGCACCGCGTCCCCGTGGGACAGCTCCTTGGACAGCGTGCGGTAGGGGCCTTCCACCACGCGGTCCCCGACCTGCAGGCCCTCCAGCACCTCCAGCTCCGTGTCGGAGGCGATGCCGGTGCGCACGCGGCGCACCTGCGCCTTGTTGTCGTTGTCCACCACGAACACGACCTTGGCCAGCGACTCCGTGCGGCGCTTGGCGGTGAGGGACGTGCCCTCCACCGGCGCCTGGTAGTCCGGCAGCGAGCGCTCCGCGCGCACCGTGACGGCCTGGATGGGCACCAGCACCGCGTCGTTGTGCGTCTCCGCGCTGATGCGCGCCTCGGCGCTCATGCCGGGGAGCACGCCCGGCGGACGCGCGTCCAGGGCGACGGTGATGGGGAAGCTCGTCACTTCGGCCTCCGTGCCCGGGTTCTTGATGGTGGCCTTCTGGGCGATCTCCACCACGGTGCCGGTGAAGGACTGGCCCTCCAGCGCGTCCAGCGTCACCTCCGCGGGCTGGCCGTACTTCAGGTGGACGACCTCGTGCTCACCCACCTCGAACTTCACCTCCATCTGGTTGAGCGCGGCGATGGTCATCACCACGTCCTCGGAGAAGTCGGAGCCGCGCACGCGCTCGCCCACTTCACGCGTCAGCTCAATCACGTTGCCGTCGATGGGGGACAGGAGCGTGGTGCGCGCCAGGTCCGTGGAGGCCTGCTCCAGCACGGCGCTGCTCTGGGCCACGCGCTGCTTGGCGGCCGCGAGGCGCGCCGCGGCGGTGTCCACCACCGCCTGGGACTGCTCCACCTCCGCGGCGGACGCGAGCCCCTTCTCCGCGAGCCCCTTCACGCGGGCCAGCTCCGCGCGCTGGCGCACGGTGTCCACCTCCGACACCTGGACCTCGGAGCGGGCCGCGTCGCGGGACGCGGTGGCCTGCTTCACGGCCGCCTCGTAGTAGCGCTTGTCGATCTGTCCCAGCACCTGCCCCTTGGTGATGGGGTCACCGTCCTTCACCTTGAGGGCGACGAGGTCGCCGGACAGGTTGGAGGAGATCTTCACCGTGGTGGCCGCCTGCACCTTGCCCGCGCCGGTGATGGTGCGGGTGATGGTGCCCTTGCGGGCCTTGGCCATCTGGACTTCCTGCGTCGGGGGCGGCCGGTCCCGCAGGCCGCCCACGGTGATGGCCACCGCTCCAAGCAACAGCGCGCCGGCGATTGCCGCCTTCCACCACGTCATTGTGAGTCTCCCGGGTTCAGCGTGCCCATGGCCCGGAACAGGGCATAGCGGGCGATTTCGACATCGATGCGGCTCTGGAGCAACACCAGCTCCGCCTGGGTCAACTTGAGCTGCGCGTCTCGCACGTCCAGCGTGGAGCCGGCGCCCGCGCGGAAGCGCTCCTCCGCCAGTGCCAGGCCCTGCTGGGCGACCGTCAGGTTGTCCGCCGCGAGCTTCGCGGAGGCAATCTGTCCTTCCAGCACCTGGTGGGAGCGGCGCACCTCCGCCTCCAGCTCCCGCGCCGTCTGCGCGAACGTCAGCTCCGCCTTGCGGATGTTGACCTGGGCGCGCGCGGACTGGGCGTCGGTATTGAAGCCGTTGAACAGGTCCCACGTCAGCGTGACGCCGCCGTTGAACATGTTGCCGTAGCCGGGCTCGCTGAAGAACGAGCCCGGGGCCTGGCTGTTGTGCGAGTACCGCGCGGACAGGCCCACGCGGGGGATGTAGTCCCCCTGCACGATGGCCCGCTGGAGCTCCGCCACCTGCACGCGCTGCTGGAGCGCCTTGAGCAGGGCGCGGTGCTCGCGGGCCTGCTTGATGGCGTCATCCAGGGGAGGCGCCGGCGCGGGCTCCTGCTGGAACACGCCGGGGTCCACCGCCTGGAGCAGCTCGGTGCCGGGGCGCGCCAGCCACACGGCCAGCTGCACCTGGTCCGCCACCAGCTGGTTCTGGCGCTGCACGATGTTGATGCGGTCGTTGCCCAGGTTGACCTGGGCGGCGATCTCCTCGGACTTGCCCACGCGGCCCGCGGTGAAGAGGGCGCGCGCGCGCTCCAGCTGCACCTCGCTGCGCTGCGCCGTGGCGTTGAGCACGCCCAGCGTGGCCTGCGACAGGAAGAGGTTGAAGAAGCGGCGGATGGCCTCCAGCTCGGAGGTATCCGACTCTTCAATGGACTGGTTGCGCGTGGCGTCCACGTTGACGCCCGCCTGCTCCAGCTGCTTCCAGAGGCCGCGGTTGTAGATGACCTGCGACACGCCGAGGGACGCGAAGTAGCTGTCCGCCGTGTTGGAGGTGGCCACCACCTCCCGCGTGACGGTCTCCGTCTCACTGATGGGGACGGTGAAGACCTGCCGTCGCCGGCCCACGTAGTCCAGGCTGGGGCCCAGGTTGAGCTGCACCTGCGGCAGGAGGCCGGAGCGCGCCACGCGCTGGTCCTCCTGGGCCACGGCGACGTCCAACGCGGCCTGGAGCGCCTGGGTGTTCTTGCGGCCCAGCTGGCGCGTCTCCTCCAGCGTGATGGGCGTGGCGGTGAGCAGCGTCGCGACAACGAGGAAGGCGCTCACTGCGCACCTCCCGCCGGCAGGCCGATGAAGAAGACGCCCACGTACATGAGGTACATCACCCCGATGAGCACCAGCGCGCGCCCGAGGCGCATGCCGGTGGCGGTGGAGAAGCCCACTCCCAGCAGGCCCACGCTCCACAGGTTGAAGAAGTCCACGCCCTTGAGCACGCGCTGCATCTTCGGCGTCAGGCCGTCCAGCAGGGCCAGGCTGGAGGGCACGAGCCGCTCCGCGCGCAGGTCGGTGAGCGAGTGCTGGTAGCCCGCGCACAGCGCGTAGATGAGGTGGTACAGCGCGATGGGCAGCAGCGCCACCGCGGCGGCCGTCATCAGCTGCCCGAAGGCCGCGGGCTTGTTGAAGAGCCAGGCCGCGATCCAGAGGATGCACGCGAGCGCCAGCACCATCAGGGGCATCACGATGAGGCCCTTGGCGATGCCGCCCACCAGCGCCTTGCGCGACGCGGTTTGAATCTGCTCGGCGATGTCGGACTCGGACACGCTGGACGCGGTCGAGTCCGTGGGCAGGGCGCTCACGATGGAGGTGGTGGCGTCCCAGCGCAGCGCGTAGACGGTGCCGGAGATGGCGACGCAGAAGGCGAGGATGAGGAGGGGCCACAGCCAACGCCGGGCCTCGACGGCGGCGCGCATCCCCCCAAGAGGGTCCACGAAGACGCGCGCCGGTTGAGCAAGGGAGGTCATAGGGATGGGGTCTCTGGGCGGATTACGCAGCCCTCCCGGAGTGATTGCCCGGTCCCTTGAATTGAGTCGGGAAACGGGCGGGCAGCCAACCGAAATCCGGCCGCGGCCCAAGGTTTACCCTGCCTTGCATCCATCCTGTAGCGGTCTGTAGCCTAAATTTTGCGGCCGAGCGGCGGACGGTGTATTCCGCTCGGCTGGACGCTTGCCGGAGCATGAATGGTCGACAGCACGGATCTCGCCCAGGTTCTCCATGAGGCGCATGACATCGCCCGCAGCGTCGCCCAGAAGCCCACGTCGGCCCACGTGTTGCTGGCGCTCTTCACGGTGGAGAACCGTGCCCAGCTCCTCCTGAAGGAGAAGGGCGTGGACGAGGACGCGCTCCTCCAACTCATCACGGAGGCCCCGGCGGAGACGGGCAACGTGGTGCAGGAGCTGACCGCGCGCGCCCGCGAGCTGGCCAGTACCTTCCGTGCGGGCGAGGCGGACTGCCTGCACCTGCTCATCGCCATCATTCGCAAGCGCTGCGCCGCGAGCGACCTGCTCGGGCGGACGGGGTTGGACCTCATCTCCCTGTCCAACACGGCGCTCGCCTATTCCACCAGTGGCGGCCTGCCACGTCGGCTCCAGCCGGGCTACGGCCAGGCGGTGGCCACGCGCGCGCCGGTGAGCCGTCCGGTGGGCGCGCCGCCATCTCCCCTCCCCTCCTCCACGTTCGCGCTGAGCGTGCCGCGTCCGGCCCCCGCGCCGGCTCCGGTGATGACGCCCCCGGTGACGACCCCGCGCACGACGCCCGCGCTGTCGCCGAGAGATCTCATCGACGTGGACGAGGACGACGTGACGCAGGACGCCGTCTCGGAAGCCCCGCCGCCGCCGATGCCGCGCATGGCGCCGCCCGCGCCTCCGGCCCCGGTGGCCCGCGCGACTCCGCCCGCCCCGCCGCCTCCCGCGCCCGTGGTCAAGCCGTCCTCGACTCCGCCGTCCCAGGCCAAGGGTCAGCCGCTGACGCTGGACGCCAAGGCGTTCCCGATGCTCACGTCCCTGGGCCGCAACCTGAGCCAGGCCGCGCGCGAGGGGAAGCTGGACCCGGTGGTGGGCCGCGCGCGCGAGGTCGAGGAGGTCATCGACATCCTGGGCAAGCGCCGCACCAACAACCCGTGCCTGCTGGGCGAGCCCGGCGTGGGCAAGACGGCGGTGGTGGAGGGCGTGGCGCAGCGCCTGATGGGCCTGCGCGGCACGCTGGCGGAGAAGATCCTCGTCGAGCTGGACATGGCCACGCTGGTGGCGGGCACGCAGCTGCGCGGCTCGTTCTCCGAGAAGCTCAACGCACTGAAGGAAGAGGTGCGGCGAGCCGAGGGGCGCGTGGTGGTCTTCATCGACGAAATCCACACGCTGGTGGGCGCGGGATCCACGGGCGAGGGCCCGCAGGACGCGGCCAACGAGCTGAAGACGGCGATGGCTCGCGGCGAGTTCCCCTGCATCGGGGCGACGACGCACGACGAGTACCGCAAGTTCATCGCGGCGGACCCGGCGCTGGAGCGGCGCTTCACGCCGGTGGTGGTGAATGAGCCGTCGGTGCCGGAGACGGTGCAGATCCTCCAGGGCATCATCGGGCGCTACGAGGAGCACCACGCGCTGCGCTACCTGCCGGAGGCACTGGAGGCGGCCGCGTCGCTGGCGAGCCGCTACGTGACGGACCGGTTCATGCCGGACAAGGCCATCAGCGTGGTGGACCTGGCGGGCAGCCGCTGCCACCGCGAGGGCAAGCACCGGGTGGACGCGGCGGACGTGGCGCGCGTGGTGGCGAAGCTGGCGGGCGTGCCGGAAGAGCGGCTGCTGATGAACGACTCCGCGCGGCTGCTCCGGCTGGAGAACGACCTGGCGGAGCGCGTGATTGGCCACGGCGACGCGGTGGTGCGCATCTCGCGGGTCATCCGCCGCAACTACGCGGGCTTCGCGTCGCGCCGTCCCATGGGCAGCTTCCTCTTCCTGGGCCCCACGGGCGTGGGCAAGACGGAGATGGCGCGGGCGCTGGCGGAGGTGCTGTTCGGCAACCGGGACGCGCTGGTGCGCCTGGACATGAGCGAGATGTCCGAGTCCCACGGCGTGTCGCGCCTCATCGGTTCGCCCGCGGGCTACGTGGGCTTCGGTGAAGGTGGGCAGCTCACGGAGCCGGTGCGCCGCCGGCCGTCGTCGGTGGTGGTGCTGGACGAGATCGAGAAGGCGCACCGCGAGGTGCAGATGCTGATGCTCCAGGTGTTGGAGGAGGGGCGGCTGACGGACGGCAAGGGCCGGCACATCGACTTCTCGAACACGGTCATCGTGATGACCACGAACCTGGGCGCGGAGGCGTTCAGCCGCACGGGCCGCGCGGTGGGCTTCGGCGCGGCGGACGCGGCCGAGGGCAAGGCGCTGGACATGGCGTCGGACACGGCGCGCAAGGCGCTGCCGCCGGAGCTGTGGAACCGCATCGATGAGCGGCTGCCGTTCCGTCCGCTGGCTGAGCAGGAAGTGGCGAAGATCGCCACGCTCATCCTGGCGGAGAGCAGCAAGCGGCTCGCGACGGAGCGCGGCATCGTCTACACGGCGGGCACGGACGTGGTGGGTCACCTGCTCAAGTCCGGTGGCTTCGACCCGATGCTGGGTGCGCGGCCGATGCGTCAGGTGGTGCAACGGCTGGTGGAAGGCCCCCTGGCGGAGCGCATCCTCTCCGGCGAATTCGGCGCGGGCGACCGCGTGCGCGTGGCCGTGCAGGCCGGTCAGCTCCAGTTCGCCCGGGACGCCGCCTGACCGTGGCGCGGCGAGGCCGGAGCAGCACCGTTCGCTCCGAGCCCGAAAGTCCAGCGCGTCCTCGCACGGCGGGCTCGCGCAGCCGGCCGGCTCGCGATGCTTCAGTTCCCGCTGCGACGGCACGAACGGCTTCGATGGCATCACGAAGCCAGCCGGCGAGGGAGCCTTCGGCTCCCGCTGCGACGGCACGAACTGCTCCGATAGCATCGAAAGGTCGTCCTGCGCCGCGCACCACAGCGTCTGTGACGGCAAAGGCGCGACGGGTCCCCGTGGTCATCGTCGGCGCGGGCCGGCTGGGAGGTGCTCTCGCATTGGCGCTGCAGGCGAAGCGCTGGCCCGTGCGAGTGCATTCGCGCGACTTCGCGGGCCATGAGCGCACGCGGGCCCTGGGCCTCAAGCCCGCGACCCCAGCGGACCTGAAGAAGGCGCGCGTCTGCGTGCTGTGCGTGCCGGACGCGGCGGTGCCTTCGGTGTCCGAAGCCCTGTCACGCGAGCTGCCGCGCACGGTGGCGCTGGTGCACACCGCGGGCGCCCTGCCCCTCTCCGCGCTGGGCACGCAGCGGGGCCGCGCGGTGGGTTCATTCCATCCACTCTGCGCCGTGTCCTCCGCGTGGGACTCGCTCGCGGGCCACACCGCAGCCATCAGCACGCGCTCCCCTTCCCTGCGCGCCGTGCTCCAGCGCATGGCCGAGGACGTGGGCTTCGCGATGTTCGACGTGCCGGAAGCACACCGGGCCGCCTACCACGCGGGCGCGGTGCTGAGCGCCGGTGGACTGGTGGCCCTGGCGGACGCGGCCGTGGGCGCGCTGGGCGCGGCGGGCATCGAACCCGAGGCCGCGCTGAAGGCCCTGCTGCCGCTGATGCGCTCGGCGCTGCGAGGCATCGAAGCGCGCGGTCTCTCGGGTGGACTCACCGGCCCCATCGTCCGAGGGGACGCGGGCGTCGTCGCGGCGCACCTCGCGGCGCTGCCTCCCGACATCGCTCCGCTCTACGCACAGCTCTCGCGGCGGGCCCTACAGCTGGCCTCGGAGCGGCTCCGTCCGGAGCCCCATGCCGCGCTGGAAGCACTGCTCGCGAAGAAGTAACGGCGCGCGTCCCGGTCGCCCCGGACGCGCGCCCGTCCCACCGGACTAGGTGAGGATGATGCGCGGGCTCTGCAGCGCGCGGCGCACGATGGCCAGCGCCTGCTCGGAAGCGGCCTCGGCCTCCGTGAGGCGGCGCAGGCAGACGTCGCCGCCCACCGACACGGAGCGCTTCAGGTCCGCCAGCAGCGTCAGCGCCGCCTGCAGCATCTCCTTGCTCTGCGGAGACTCCGCGGCCGGCTTGCCCGCCGCCTGGGTCACGTGCGCCGTGAAGCGCTGCACCGCGTCCATGGTCGCGTTCGGGTCGTACTTCTCCAGCATCGGCTTCAGCCGGTCCGGGTTGATGCGGATGAGGCGCAGCGCGCCGACCTTCTGGAAGGCCGGGTGCACCAGGCCGATCTCCGACATCTCGAACGCGCCCAGCAGGCCCTCGTCCGGCGCGCGGTGCGAGTGCGGCACCACGTCCACGAAGAGCGCCAGCGGATCCGCGCCCTGCTTGAACGCCTCCAGCTCGTCGTCGTCCAGCGGCGGGAAGCTCGCGGGCGTGCCGATGAACAGCAGCGGCAGCACCACGTCGTGCCAGAACTCCTCCGGCGCGGAGCCCGTGCCGCCCACCGTCGCCACCAGGTGCGTCAGCAGCTCCGCGAGCCGCGGGGCGCGCTCGGCCTGCTCCGCCAGCGTCTTGCCCTGCTCCATGCGCTGCAGCGACGTGACGATCTGCCCCTCGAACTGCTGGCGGGCCTCCGGCGGCAGCGGCGGCTGGGTGCGGCCCAGCGCGTCACGCACGTCGCGCGCCAGCGCGTCCGTCTTCGCCTCCAGCGCCTGCTTCGCCTTGGCCGGATCCACCACGATGAACTGGAGGAAGCCCGGGTCGAACAGGCGCTGGTACTCCTGGGGCCCCAGCCGCTGGGGCTGACCGCCACCCAGGGCCTGCGCCGGGTTGGTGCCGAACTTCACCTGCCCCAGCGAGCGGCGGATGTCGGCGGCCAGGTCGTCCAGCCGCGTCAACTTGCCCTGCGCCAGCGCGTCCATCACCGCCCCGAACGGGGACAGCATGATGATGGCCTCGGGGAAGCCCAGCGAGGCGCCCTCCGGCGAGTCCCGGTTGGGGAACCAGAACGCCTGGTGCTCGGAGATGAGGCGCAGCGCGAAGCCGCCCGCCAGGCCCAGCGCCGCGCCCTGGTGGTTCGGGTTGTTCGGGTCGAACCGGCCGCCCAGCAGCTGGATGACCGACGTCTCCACGTCCGCCCACGGAGCCTTCGTCAGGTCGACCGGTGCGCCGCTGGCCTTCTCCAACGCGGCGGAAAGCTGGAGCTGCGCATTGTGGACGTGCTGCGGAACAGGGAGCCCCTGGGGCTCGGCGGGTTCGGTCATGGGAAGGTTCCTGTGAGGAATGCGACGCGTTCCCTTATCGTGAAAAACGCGCTCCTGACTACGATTTGTGCTCGGTAGGATGCACCGCCATGTCAGCTTCTCGCGGGTCTGCCCGCCAGCCCGCCATCCTCGCTTGTCTCCTCCTGCTGCTGACATCGGGGTGTGCTTTCGTCGCACCCCGTTTCCCGCAGAACGTCCAGGCGTCGTTCGCCCGGGACGACATGCACAAGCTGACCACGCGGTCGATGGAGCTGTACTACCCGGCCCATCTGCGCGGGACGGCGCTGCGGGTGGCCGCCCGGATGGAAGGCTGCGTGGAGCGGCTGCGCGGCGACGCGTGGAGCAAGGCCGAGCGCAAGCGGGTGCTCGTCTACCTGACGAGCGCGGACTTCAACAACGCGTACGTCCAGTCGGAGTTCGCCAGCACGCCGCAGCAGATGGTGCTGCCGCAGCACATGACGCTGGAGCAGTTCAACCTGCTGGGTCTGGGTGAGACGGACATCGGCGACGTGGCCTGTCACGAGTCCGTCCACTACGTGCAGATGCAGCAGGTGGGCGGACTGTGGAACGTCCTGAACCAGGTCACGGGCGGCCTCTTCCAGCCCAACATCTTCACCGAGTCCTGGTTCCTGGAGGGCCTGGCCACCTACTACGAGGGCCGGCTGGGCAAGGACACGGGACGTCCCTACAGCCCGGTGTGGCGCGGCTGGTGGGAGGGCGCGGTGGTTGCCCAGAAGGGCGAGCTCAACGCGGGCTACCTGTCACCGGAGAACCGTGCGCTGGATCCGTTCGGCGGCAACTACCTGACCGGTATGAACTTCGTGGAGTACCTGGCGAAGACGTACGGCGAGAAGCGTCTGTGGAAGCTGGTGGACGAACAGGGCAGCTCGTTGTTCCCACCCCTCGCGGTGACGCTGCGGTTCAAGCGGGTGTACGGCAAGGACATCGGTTCGCTGTTCAGTGAGTACGAGCAGAGCCTCCAGAAGAACCTCCAGGTGCGCGAGCGCCCCGCCACGCAGCAGGTGCTCGTGCGGGAGGCGGGCTACTTCTCGCGGCTCGTCGCGAACCCGGTCGACGGGAGCACGGCGCTGGTGAGCGTGGGCCGTGAAGCCATCACGCACCTCACCGTGTACGAGCGCGACGGCCGCGAGCGCTTCAGCCGCGCGCTGGTGCGGCTGTTGCCGGGGCGCCGCTGGGTGGTGGCCAGCTCGTCGCTGGTCAGCGGCATGACGTTCAGCCGGGACGGCCGGTGGCTGTACCTGGTCAGCGCGGACATCGACTCGGTGGGCAGCTACACGGGGAAGCTGTGGCGGGTGGACGCGCGCACGGGTGACGTGGTGCGGCTGTGGGACGACCTGGTGGGCATGGGCGGCGACCTGACGGCGGATGGCCGGTCCTACGTGTTCGTGGAGGTGAGCGGCGACGCGGCCAACCTCGTGCGGTTGGATCTGGAGACCGGTCAGCGTGAGCGGCTGACTGACTTCAAGGCGCATACGGCGCTAGGCACGCCCGTGACCTCACCGGACGGTGGACGGTACGTGTTCCCCATGTACGGCGTGGAGGGGTGGGACCTGGTGCTGCGCGAGCCGGACGGTTCGCTGCGCTGGCTCACGCGGGATGGGCTGTTCAACTACTCGCCCCGGTGGTTGGACGACGATCACCTCGTCTTCCTGCGCGAGCACGAAGGCCGGCTCCAGGCGCACGTGATGACGGTGTCCACCCGGCGCATCGCCCGCGTCACCGACGCGCCAATCCTGGTGATGGACGCGGCACCCGCGGGCGGGGACGCCGTGGTCTTCCTCAACCGCGACGGCATCAACTTCACCGTGGACCGCGCGCCCCTCACGGAAGCCCTGGCGGAGCTGAGCGCGACACCCGAGCCGCCGGCCGAGAGCGTCGCGACCGCACCGGCACCGGAGACGGAGACCACCGCACAGGGCACGGAGGCACAGGAGGGCTTCGTCGCCTTCCCAGGCCAGCCCGCGCCTCCGACGGAGGCCCCCACGCAGGCCGCTGCCGACGTCCCCCTGGCACCGGTGGCGCCGCCGCCCCTGCCGGTGGACCCCGCCCATGACGTGGACGCGCCCGTGACGCCTCCGGCCGTCGTCGGCCACGCGGTGGACGTGCTGACCGACGAGCCCTATTCGCCGCTCGAAGGCTTCTTCATCCCGAACTACCGGGTCCCCTACTTCTACACGGTGCCCAACGACGTCGACGAAAACGACCCGTACTTCGCGGGTGGCATCTCCATCGCGGGCCAGGACCGGTTGGGCTTCAACGCCTACGCGCTCACGCTGACGTACGACCTGAAGGAGAAGCAGCCCGGCGTGTCGTTCGCATACGGCAACGCGATGCTGTCGCCCTTCTACCTCCAGGTCTCCGCGTCACGCCTGCGCGAGAACGAACGCACGGATCTGCAGGCCACCGTGTTCGCGTCCCGGACGTTCTGGACGACCCCCGTGAGCTTCGGCGTGCTCGCGCTCGACCGCCGCTTCGACGCCACGGATCGCCGGCCGTCCATCACCACGCGCCTCATCGGACCGGAGGTCGCCGCGTCGTACTTCGCCGGCGAAGGCACGTCCTACGGCGGCACGCAGCGCGGACTGGGCCTGTCCGTGAGCGGCGGCATCTTCCCGAAGGCCTTCGCGCGCGACTCCACCGTGGGCGACGTGCGCCTGGGCGTGGACGGCTACCTGGGCGGCCTGCCCTTCATCGGCAAGGACAACCTCCTGCTCTCCGTCGCGGGCCGCGCCCTGCCTGGCGCGCCGGATGACCTGCTGGAGGTCGGCGGAATCCTTCCGGGCCAGGCCTTCTTCATCAACCGCGACAGCACCACCGACGGCGGCCTGCCGCTCCAGCTCCAGCCGGGCCTCGCCTTCAGCGAGTACCTGCGCGGCTACGAGGACCACACCTTCCGCGCGCGCAACGTGCTGCTCGCCAACGCGCGCTACCGCTACCGCTTCATCATCGACTACGGCTGGGCGTCCACGCTGTGGGTGCTGCCGTCCCTCTTCGTCAGCCAGCTGGAGCTGGACGCGTTCGGTTCGCTCGCGCGCACGGACAACCGGACGAACCACGGGGCCGTGGGCGGCTCCGCCACGCTGCGGCTCACCATGGGACAGGCCTACGCGCTCTCGATCTTCTACCAGTACGCCCACCGCTTCGATGACGGCTTCGGCGACCTGCACATCATCGGGATGACCTTCTAGCGAGGCCCGCGCAGGCCATACAGGCCTTCATCGCGCGCCACCTGGAGCACCGCGGAGGGCACCAGCTCCGACGGCTCCAGGCCGCGCGTCAGCTGGTCGCGAACCTGCGTGGAGGACACCTCCGCCAGCGGCGGCCCCACCGTGTCCGGCGCCGGGTAGCCCGCGCGGTAGAGCACCGTCACGTGCGCCATGCGCTGGATGCGGTCGAAGTCCTTCCACTGCGGCAGGTCCCTCAGGATGTCGCTGCCGATGATCAACGAGAACCGCGTGTCCGGGTGGCGCTCCACCAGGTACGCCAGCGTGTCCACCGTGCGCCCGCCGCCGCCCAGCTCGCGCTCCACCAGGCTCGTCTGGAGCCAGCCGGACGTCTCGCGGCAGAGCGCCTCGCACATGCGCACGCGCGCCTCGAAGGGCTCCAGCTGCTTGCCGAACGGATGGTGGAACGTGGGCATCAGCCAGACGGCATCCACGCCCTGCGTCGCGTGGACGTAGGAGGCCGCCATCAGGTGGCCCACGTGCGGCGGGTTGAACGAGCCTCCGAGCAGCGCGACCTTCACGGCGGGCCTCTTATTTGACGGTGAGCTTCGTCGAGCGCGAATCGACCTGCAGCACCCGGGGCGGCAGCACCAGGTGTCCATCCAACCGGAACGCGGAGAAGCTCAGGTTGCGCTCCGCCTTCTCCAACAGGCCGCACGTCTGCTCCGCGGCCCCCACCAGCCGGCCCGGCGTCACGAAGTAGCGCGGGCCAATCTGCACCACCGCCGGCTCGGACTCCTTGCCGTGGATGAACACCTGCGCGTTGAGCAGGTCGTCCCGCACCAGGTCGTTCTTGTCGTGCACCACGCAGCAGAGCGTGTCCCCCACCAGGTCCATGGCCTTGTTGGCCACGGCGAGATCCCGGTACGCCAGCGAGTCGCGGTCCGGCACGCGCACGAAGCGCTCCATCACCAGCCGCCGGTCGTCCTCGGACGCCAGGTCCGAGGGGGCCTCGCGGGACGCGGGCGTGCGCCCGAGTCCGTCCTGGGGCGCCACCAGCCACTGCGTCACGTCCGCCAGGAAGTCCGCGTCCGAGTACTCGCGCCCTCCCCGGCTCTTCTTGCGGCGCCACAGCACCCACTCATCCAGGTCCGTGTAGCGCGCGCCGGTGAAGAGGAAGCGCCGGGCCCCCTTCGCCCGCAGCAGCTCGTAGGCGGCGTCGAAGGCGTCCAGGTCGCCATGCGTATCGGAGAAGACACCAATCACGTGGAGGTCACCGCGAGGAAGCGTACAGCAGGGCGGGCTCGCGGCGCTTGCGGAAGGCCTCCGTCTGCGCCTCGAAGCCTTCGAGCATCCGGTCCAGGGGCCACCCCTCCTCGATGCCGCGACGCACCTGGTCGGTGCCGCACAGCAGGTCGAACGCGGGCACGTCCTCCACGAACTCGTACGCGTCCGCTCGCCAGGCGAACTGCCCCGGCCCGATGTCGTGCAGCGCCTGGGTGATGGCGATGCCCGTGCGCAGCGGCTGGAACACCTTGCGGTCCGTGACGTGGATGAAGGCCCCGCTGCACGACTGGCCCGTGTACTTGTCGAACGTGGGGGTGAAGCCCACCGGACGGAAGGACACGCCCGGCAGCCGCTCCTTGTCCAGCCGCGCCATCAGCTGATCCGCGTCCACCCACGGCGCGCCGAACTGCTCGAAGGGCCGGCAGGTGCCGCGGCCCTCGGACACGTTGGTGCCCTCCAGTTGGCACATGCCCGGGTACACCAGCGCCGTGTCCGCGGTGGGCATGTTGGGCGACGGCGGCAGGAACGGCAGGCCCGTGTCGCTCCAGTGCATGTCGCGCGTCCAGCCCTCGCACGGCACCACCGTGAGCTCACAGCCGAAGCCCTCCTGCGCGTTGAACAGCCGCGCCAGCTCCCCCGCCGTCATGCCGTGGCGGTTGGGCAGCGCGTACAGCCCCACGAAGGAGCGGAACTTCTCCCCCACGAGGTTGCCCTCCAGCGTCACCCCATCCAGCGGGTTGGGCCGGTCCAGCACGTAGAACGGCACGCGGGCCTGGGCCGCGGCCTTCATCGCCAGGGCCATGGTGTAGACGTAGGTGTAGTAGCGGCTGCCCACGTCCTGGATGTCGAACACCAGCGCGTCCAACCCCTTCAGCCACTCCTTGCGGGGGGAGAGCGACTCGAAGGTGGAGCCGTAGAGGCTGTGCACCGGGACGCCCGTCTTGCGGTCGCGGGCCTCGTCCACGGCCACCATGTACTGGGCCTCGCCGCGGATGCCGTGCTCCGGCCCGAAGAGCGCCGCCAGCGTCACGCCGTCCGTGCCGGCCAGCAGATCCGCCAGGTGGCGGAAGCGCGAGTCCACGCTCGTGGGATTGACGATGGCGCCCACGCGCTTGCCCTTGAGCGCGGAGAACCCCTGCGCCGCCCACACATCCAGTCCCGTCTTCACCTTCGTCACGTTCAGTCGCCTCGTCCCGCGGATACGCGCGGGCGCAGGAAGGGTCAGTTCGCGGGGAGACGCTTGAGCGCGTCCGCCGCCGCCTGCTTCGAGTCACAGGTGCCCAGACCGAGGAACCCACCGGCCGTCCCTTCATTCGGGCCCCCGTCGTCGGCCAGGGATTCCAGCGCGCCGCGCGCGTCTTCCAGGCGCAGGCCGCCCACGGCCGCCGCCGCGCTGGAGCGCACGCCGCACTGCTCGTGCTTCAGCAGGGAGATGAGCCGGGACGACGCACGGCCGTTGGCGTCCTTGCGCACCGCCGCCGCGTAGTGGACCACCGCGGCGCTCATGTTGCCCTGCGCCTCCTCCAGCCGCCCGCTGAAGTAGGCGCGCTGGTCCGCCTCCTCCAACTTGATGAGCCGCTTGGCCTCGTTCACGCGCTGGATCTTCTCCGGGCCGGTGGTGCCCTCCACGTCACGGATGGCCCGCATCGTGGCGCCGCCTCCGCCGACGAGCAGCCCCCCGCCCAACAGCACCACCACCAGCCCCGCGCACATGCTCCAGCCGGCCACGGTGGACGACACCTTCGTCGTGATGGCGGGCGGCAGCTTCGCGTACACGCGCGCCCAGAGCGCATCCGTCGCGGTGCGCGCCTGCTTGCCCAGCACCGTGGCCCGCTGCCCCACCGCCGCCGCGCCCGCCGCAGCACGCTGGCCCACCGCCACCGCGCCCTGCCCCATCGCCGCCGCGCCCGCCGCCGCGCGCTGGCCCAGATCCAGATTCGACTCCACGCGCGCCAGGGCCAGGTTGCCGTAGGGAGGCAGCGAGGCCGCCTCTTCCGGCGAGGGCAGCACCGCGTCCGGCGTGGGCGCCAGCACCCGGTAGGGCGCGCGCGGCACGCGGAAGACGCGGATCTTCCCGGGGATGCCCTTCAGCTCGAACGCGCCCACCTCCTGCGACGGCACCTCCGCCTTGTTCATGGAGAGGTAGACGGCCTCCGTGAAGAAGACCTCGCCCGCGTCGGTGATGCCCTCCACGCGGGCGGCGATGTTCACCGGCTCGCCGAAGATGTCGTTGGTCTCCACCCGCACTTCGCCCACGTTCACCGCGACACGCACGTGGAGCTGCTCGTCCTCCAGCAGCTGCCGGTTGTGGTGCCAGAGCCGGTCCTGGATGGCGATGCCGCTCAGCACCGCCTGGGTGGGGGACTCGAAGGTGACGAGGAACGCGTCGCCAATGGACTTGATGATGCGTCCACCGAACGCCTTGAACAGCGGCGCGAGCAACGCGTCGTGCACCTGGAGCAGACGCTGGTTCTCCTCCAGCGTCTGCCGGCTGGTGCGTTCGGTGAAGCCCTTGATGTCGGTGAAGACGATGGCGAGGTTGGCGGTCTTCAAAGCGGGGGCAGTGTATGCAGCGCGTCGCGCGAAGCAATCGCCACGGACCGCGCTCCGCCGCTCGCTGTCAGCGCTTTGAAGGTTTGAGGGCCCGCATGTTGCGCTTCTCCGGCGCCGTCAGCTGCGCCCTCACCTTCGCTGCGAGCTGGGGCCTGTCCGTCCGCTCGTAGAAGGCCGCCAGGGTCCTCAAGACACCCGGGTTGTCCGGCTGGGCGTCGCGCGCGGCCAGGAACTCCCGCTCCGCGTCCAGCGTGCGGCCCTGTTTCTCCAGCACCGCCGCCAGCTGCATGCGCACCTGCACCCACGCGGGCCGGGACTTGGACAGGGGGCGGTAGTGCAGCTCCGCCTTGAGCCAGTCCCCGGCCTGCGCCCAGAGGCCCGCGAGCCGGAAGCGCGCGTCGTCATAGGACGGGCGCAGGGTCACGGCCTTCTCATAGGCGCGGATGGCGTCGAAGGTGGCGCTCTTCTCCTCCAGGAGCTGCCCCTGGAGGAAGTACACGCGGGGGTTGTCCGGGGCCTCACGAAGGGCCGCGTCCAGATGGGCGCGGGCACGGTCCAGCTCCGGGGCGCTGCCCCCCTTGAGGAGCAGCCGCGCGGCCTCCAGCCGGGGCAACTCCCAGCGGGGCTGGTTAGAGATCAGCCGCTCCAGGGCGACCAGTGCACCCACGTCGTTGCCCGAGGTCTCCAACGCCAGCGCATCCGCCAGCGGACTGGGGGCCGGGGTCGCTTGCGCCGTCAGGACCGGAGAGGCCGGTGCGTCGGACGCGCCCGCAAGCAGCGCCGCCACGAGAACCCACATCATGGTTGGCAGATAGCAGGTCCCGGTGGGCCACCTCAATACTTCCTCTTGACGGACACCCGGCCTCGCATGAAACCCATGACCGTGCAGATTTCCCAAAGGACGCTGGAAGACCTTGGTTTCTCGGAAGTGCTCCGCGCGCTGACGCAGCGCTGCCGCACCGAGCCAGGAAGGGAGCGGGTGCTGGCCCGTCCATTCCTGGACACCGAGACGGAGGTGGCCGAAGCGCTGGCGCTCGTCGACGAGGCCCGCTTCCTCTCCCAACAGCAGTTCTCCATGCCCCTGGGCGGCGTGACGGACCTGCGCACCGCGGTGGGCCACGCGGAGAAGGGCGGCGTGCTGGAGCCCCGCCAGCTCATCGACGCGGCCCAGCTGCTCTTCGCCTTCGCCCGCACCCGCGAGGCCCTGGACGAGCGCAAGGAGCGCATCCCCCGCCTGGTGGAGATCTCCAAGCGCCTGCCCTTCCTGGAGGCCATGGCGCGCCGGTTGGATCAGTGTTTCGAACCGGACGGAACCATCTCCGACCGCGCCAGCCCCGAGCTGAAGGAAGCGCGCGACCGCGCACGCGGCCTGCACCGGCGGATCAAGACGCGCCTGGACGAGATGCTCCACGACCTGACGTTCACCACCAAGCTGCGCGAGAACTACTACACGCTGCGCAACGGGCGGTACGTGGTGCCGGTGGTGTCGAACTACCGCGCGGAGGTGGACGGCATCGTCCACAACGCCAGCCAGACGGGGCAGACGCTCTTCATGGAGCCCCAGGCGATGGTGGGCCTGGGCAACGACCTGGCCATCGCGCAGTCGGAGGTCGCGGAGGAGGAGCTCAAGGTCCTCCAGGAGCTGAGCCGGCTCGTGGGCCGCGAATCCACGCGCATGCTGGAGGGCCTGGAGGCGGTGGCGGAGCTGGACGAGGTGGAGGCCATCGCCATCCTGTCCGCGGACCTGGACGCAACGACGCCCACCTTCGTGGGTGTGAAGGAGCTGCAGCTGCGCGCGCTGCGACACCCGCGCCTGGTGCTCAAGGGCACGGAGGTGGTGTCCAACGACGTGACGCTCACCGAAAGCGCCCGGGCGCTGGTGGTGTCCGGCCCCAACGCGGGCGGCAAGACGGTGACGCTGACGGGCGTGGGGCTGTGCGCGCTGATGCTGCGCGCGGGCCTGCCCATCCCGGTGGGCGAAGACTCCCGGATGCCGCTGTACCGCTCCGTGCACTCCACCGTGGGTGACACGCAGGACCTGTCGCAGGGCCTGTCCTCGTTCAGCGGCCACGTCACCCTGCTGCGGGACATCCTGGCGGCGGTGGGGACGGACTCGCTGGTGCTCATCGACGAGATCGCCTCGGACACGGATCCTCGCGAGGGCGCGGCCATCGCCATCGCGGTGCTGGAGGAGCTGTTGGGCAAGGGGGTGTACGTCCTGGTGACGACGCACCTGGAGGAGCTCAAGGCGCTGGCGCACATGGATCCGCGCTTCCTCAACGCGCGCGTGGGCTTCGACTCCAAGCGGATGGCGCCCACGTTCCGGTTGCAGATGGGCGCGTCCGGTCAGTCGTCCGCCATCGACGTGGCGGCGCGAGTGGGCCTGCCCCTCTCCGTGTGCGAGCGCGCGCGGGAGCTGTCGCTCAACGCGGGCGGCCCGCTCACCAAGGCGCTGGCGGCGGCGGAGGACGAGCGGCGCAAGCTCTACGAGGAGCTGGAGAAGGCGCGCATCGCGGCGAAGGAGGCGGAGGCGCTCCGCGCGGACCTGGAGAAGCAGAAGGTCGCCTTCGAGCGCGAGCGCAAGGGCCGGATGATGCAGTTCAACGAGGACGTGCACTCGGCCAGCGAGCACGCCGCCCAGGAGGTCCGCGATCTGCTGGCGAAGCTGCGCTCGGAGCAGAGCGAGAAGGCGCTCTCCGAGGCACGGCTGCAGCTGCAGCAGCGCGCGGACGAGGCGCAGAAGCGCGCGGCGGCGGCGAAGGCGGAGCTGTTCCAGGTGGAGGCCCCGGGGCCCGCGACCCTCAAGGTGGGCGCGTGGGTGCACCACTCCGGCCTGGGCCGGGACGTGGAGATCCTGGAGCTGACGGAGGGCCAGGCGGTGGTGTCCGCGGGCGGCGCGCTGAAGATGCGCGTGGCCACGACGGAGCTGTCCGGTTCGCGGGGCAAGAAGCCGCAGCAGGCGAAGTTCCCGGAGCAGCGGAAGGGCGAAGCGGCCCTGAAGCGCGCGGCCTCCGCGGCGCCGGCGCAGGTGGACGCCACGCACTTCCGCTGCGACGTGCGAGGCATGCGCGCGGACGACGCGCTGGCGGAGCTGGAGACGTTCCTGGACCAGGGCCTGCGCAAGGGCGAGGAGGCCGCGCTCATCATCCACGGGCACGGCACGGGAGCCCTCAAGCAGGCCATCCGGGACCACCTGGCCGCCTCGCCGTACATCCGCATGTTCCGCCCTGGCGAGAGTCACGAGGGCGGAGACGGCGTCACCGTGGTGGCCCTGCGCGGCTGAGTTCCCCTGTTGACGGGGAGTCGGGGTCTTACCGGCCCCGCTCCCCGGCGCAGGGAAGTGTTGGCTACAGTGCGGCGCCATGTATCGGCTCTGCCTGTTGGGATGTGTGGTGCTTCTGGCTGCCTGTGGGGAGAAGGCTCCCGACGAAGGCGCCATCCGTGTGTCCGTGAAGTACGGCTCCTTCCAGCCCGCGTGCGTGCGCGTGGAGGCGAAGGACGCGAAGGGGCACCAGGAAGCCACGGACATCCTCTCCAGCCAGTTCAAGAACGCGGAGAAAAACGAAGTCCTGGTCGCGGTGCGCCGGAAGGCGGACTGGGACACGGCGCTGGACATCACCGTGTCGTCGTACGCAGCGACCGACGGCAACCGCTGCTCGGGTGAAGCGGTGGAGCGGTTCACGAAGACTGCTCTTACGGTCGTTCCCAAGGAGTACACGCGCTACGACGTCACGTTGGCGGCGGTGGATGGGGACGGCGACGGCGCCCCCTCCCCCGTCGGCCTTGAATGGGCGGGCGTCTCCGACTGCGACGACACGCGGAACGACGTCCATCCGGGCGCCGAGGAGAAGTGCGACACGGCCATCGACTTCGACTGTGATGGCAAGAAGGCGTGCGCGGATGCGAAGTGCGCGCAGAAGACGTGCACGGACGGCGACCTTTGCAACACGGACAAGCGGTGCGTCGGCGTGGGGGCGGCGGCGCTGTGCGGAGGTGGCACGCCAAAGTGCACGCAGGGCGCGGGCCAATGCCAGGCGACGGTGACGTGCGAGGCTTCCACGGGTGCGTGCATCGACGGGAATGTGGTCGTCGGCACGGCCTGCGACACTGGGAACCCATGCATGCTCAATGGCCGCTGCACCGCGGGCAAGCAGTGCGTGGGCGACCCGAAGGCGTGCACCACGCCGTCGAACACCCAGTGCCAGGAATCCACGGGCACCTGCAACCCGACCAATGGCATCTGTGCGTACGCCCCCAAGCCGGTCACCGCGTCCTGCGTGGACGGCGACGCCTGCCACGATCCGGGCTTCTGCGATGGCCAGGGCACGTGCATGGGCACGGACACGCCCTGCCCTCCCAGGGAGTGCAATACGGTCGCGGGCTGCACGGCGAATAACTCCTGCATCTACGCGGGGGATCCCGCGCAGTTCAACCTGCCGTGCAGCGAGGATGGGTCCGGAACGCCGCGCGTGTGCCGCGCGGATGGTGAATGCGTCGCGTTCCCGTACACGCCCAGCAACTTCAATCCGAACACCATTCCTGGCGGTGACATCGGCGATCTGACGACCACGGGAGCGGTGGTGTTCGACACGGAGACCCGGACCTGGACACCCCAGGCGAACGGAGGCCCGGACACCACCGCCTTCAAGGTCCTCACGCAGCCCCAGACTGGCGGTGCCCCCGAAATCCTGCTCATTCCCGTGCGGACCCTGTCCCTGGGTGGCGAACTGCGCATCGTGGGCACCCATCCGGTCATCCTCGCCGTGTATGGGGATGCGACGCTGAACCACGACATCCTGGCCAGCGGGCGCATCGTGAACGACTCACCGGTTCCTGGAGCCGGCGGCAATCAGGCGTGCGCCACGTCGTCGCAGGGAAAGCCCGGGCAGTTCAGCGGAGGCCAGGGCGGCGGCGGAGGTGGCGCGGGTGGAGCGACGGCCGGAGCCAATGGCGGCAAGGGGGTCAACGCCAACGCCACGCCGGGCGACGCGGGTCCCCAGCAAGGCTCGACCCCCACGCCTCTTCTGGGTGGGTGCGCGGGAGGCGTTGGCGGTGGCACGGGCAACGCGGCCGGTGGGCCTGGCGGTGCTGGCGGTGGCGCCTTCCAGCTCTCGGTCGCCAGGACACTGACCATCGGAAAGATCCTCTCGGTGAGCGGCGGTGGTGGCCTGGGCGGCAAGGTGAGCACTTCGAATGGTTCGGCGGCGGGGGGTGGTGGCGGCGGGAGCGGCGGCCGCATCGTGCTGGAGGGCTTCCAGGTGACCCTGACGTCCAACGCGCGGATCACCGCCAATGGCGGCGGCGGTGGCGAAGGCGCCGCTGCCAGTGATGGAAGGAATGGCGCGAGTGGCAGCGAGGACTCCAACAGCAGCGCCAACGGCGGCGCGGATGGCACTCCCCTGGGGGGTGATGGTGGCAAGGGTGGCACTTCGAGCGCCCCCACGTCTGGCGACAACGGAGGAACGCTCGTGCTGGTGAACGGTGCTGGTGGCGGTGGCGGTGGCGCCGCGGGCTCCATCCACCTGCGCAGTGTTCGCTCCTGCGTCCTGAACAACGCCGTGCTCAGCCCAGCTCCCACGGGTGACTGTCCCGCCCCCTCCCCCTGACGTGTCGGGTTGGCCACCGGTTACGTCATCAGCCGCGAGGTTTCAGCGGAGAAGGGACGACAGGTAGACTGCGGAACCATGTATCGGCTCTGCCTGTTGGGATGTGCGTTGCTGCTGGCCGCCTGCGGAGAGAAGGCTCCCGACGAGGGAGCCATCCGCGTGTCCGTGACCTACGGCACCTTCAAGCCCGCGTGCGTGCGCGTGGAGGCGAAGGACGCGAAGGGGCACCAGGAGGCCACGGACATCCCGGCCGGCGCGTTCAAGAACCCGGAGAAGCAGGAGGTCCTGGTCGCGGTGCGCCGCAAGGCGGACTGGGACACGGCGCTGAGCCTCACGGTGTCGTCGTTCACGGAGGCTGCGGGCGACCGGTGCGCGGGCGAGGTCGTGGAGACGCGCCCCAGCGAGCAGCCCGTGGTCGTTCCCGCGAAGGCGTTCGCGCGGTGGGACCTCCGGCTCTCCGCCGAGGACAGCGACGGGGACGGGCACCTCACGGGTGCCACCTGGTCGATGCCGCCCGACTGCGTGGACTCCGATCCCACCATCCATCCTGGCGCCACCGAGACCTGCGGCGACACGGTGGACCTCAACTGCAATCAATTGGTGGGCTGCCAGGAGGCGAACTGCTGGGGCACGGCATGCGACGACGGCAATGCCTGCACGCTGAACGATCGCTGTGTGGGCCAGGGGATCGAGGCGCGGTGTGCTCCCGAGACCACGAAGACCTGCCCCCAGTCTGGCGGCGCGTGCCAGCCACGTCAGGAGTGTAAGCCCGAGACAGGCATGTGCGAGACCATCAGCTCCCCCGAGGGGCAGCCCTGCGACGACGGCAACAAGTGCACGAACGCAGACAAGTGCGACGCCAACGGGACGTGCTCGGGCACGCCGCTGTCTTGTACCACCACGGAGCAGTGCCTGGCGGCCCAGGGCACTTGCAACGTGAACACCGGCACCTGTGACTTCACGCCGCTCCCCAACACGACTCCCTGCCAGGACAACGAGAGGTGCACCGAGCCGGACCGCTGTGATGGGAACGGCCACTGCGTGGGAACGCCCAAGGTCTGCACGGCGCCGCTGTGCCAAAAGGTCAAGCAGGTCTGCTCGGCCACGAGCGACTGCGAGTTCGAGCCCGACGTCAACGGCCTCTGCACGACTTCGGGAGGAGTTCCCGGTGTGTGCCAGGCGGACCTCTCGTGCAGCCCGTTCCCCTACCGGCCCTACAACTTCGATCCGACCACCATCGCGGCCGCGGACATCGGTGAGCTCAAGACCAGCGCCGACATCACGTTCAACACCGCCGACAAGAGCTGGAACCCCACGAGTGCCATCTCCACCGCGGCATCGCTCAAGATCATTTCGATGCCGCAGCAGAATGGGAATCCACCCGTGCTGCTCATCCCGGTCAAGATCCTCGATCTGAATGGAACGCTGCGAATCATTGGCCCTTCCCCCGTCATCCTGGCGGTCTATGGCGACGTGAACCTCAGTCAGTCCATCCTCGCCTCGGGCATCATCACGAATCCCACTGCGGCTTGCGGCACCTCCCAGGGCGGGAACGGGACGTACGGCGGAAAGAATGGCGGAGGCGGTGGCGGCGCGGGCAATGGCAGCCCTGGCGTCAACGGTGGAGCGGGCTACAACAACAGCCAGAGGTTTGGCGCTGCGGGAACCTCCCGGCCCACCGGGGCCGAGCCCCTTCTGGGAGGCTGCCCGGGCGGCAACGGTGGCGGCAATGGTTCCGCAACTCCCGGCACGGGCGGAGCCGGTGGCGGCGCCATCCAGCTATCGGTCGCGCGCAACCTGACGATATCGAAGGCCGTCGGCGCGAGTGGCTTTGGTGGCCAGAAAGGCATCGGCGGGGGCGGAGGAGGCGGCGGCAGTGGCGGCCGGGTGGTGCTGGAAGCCTTCCAGCTGACACTCAGTTCGAGTGCTCGCGTTACCGCCAATGGTGGCGGCGGTGGCGAGGGAGGATCCAGCACCAACAATGACGGCGTGAACGGAGCCAATGGCAATGAGGACTCCGCGAGTCCGGCCACTGGAGGCACCGGTGGGAACGACACGGGAGGCGCTGGCGGCGCCGGAGGGGCGGGCACGTCGGGTCCCGTCAAAGGCACTGAAGGAACCAAGGACAGCTTCAATACCGAGGGCAGCGGCGGTGGTGGCGGTGGCACCGCAGGCTACATCCACCTGCGCAGCGTCCAGTCTTGTTCCCTCGCGAGCGGACACGTCATCAGCCCTCTCGCCACGGGTGGCTGCACGGTCCCCTGACCCGCGTCCCTCTTGGAATTCTGGCAATAGAGGGTTGACGGGTACAGTGCGGCACCATGCGTCTGCTCTGTCTATTGACCTGTGTGGTGCTGCTGTCCGCCTGCCGCATGAAGGAACCCGCCGAGGCGTGCTTCGCGTGAGGGTGAAGTGCCCCTCCTACCGACCTCAATGCCTACGCGTAGAGGTAGATGACGGACTCAATAAGGTGGGAACGGACCTTCCCTCCGACCAACTCAAGGGGCCTGACTCGAAGGACGTTGAGGTCGCGATGGTCCGCAAGCCGACGTGGGGCGTTCGGCTGAACGTGACGGTGACTTCATTCTCTGCCTTCAACGGCAATCAATGCGCGGGGGCCGTCATGGAGGTCCACGAGGACCGTGCGTTGAAAACACGGTCCGGCAAGTCCATCGATTGGATCGTCACCTTGCTGGCGGTGGACCGGGATGGGGATGGCTTTGTCGCGAGTGTTCCCGGCACGGCGTCACCCGACTGTGATGACTCCCGTGCGGACATCCATCCAGGGGCTCCGGAGTTGTGTGACGTGGGGGTCGACTGTGATTGTGATGGCCTCAAGTCCTGCGCGGACAGCGACTGCTTGGGGAAGCCCTGCCTGGATGGGGATGTCTGCCATGAACAGGGGCTTTGTAATGGCAGCGGCACATGCACCGGCACCCCCACGCCATGCCCAGCCAAGGTTTGCAATCAGGTAACGGGCTGTACGCGCATTGCGTCCTGCTACTACTCGCCCGATCAGACACAACTCCACCAGCCCTGCGGCGACTACGGGTCTGGCGTCCCGCAGGTCTGCCGCGCCGATGGCCAGTGCTCCCCGTTTCCCTATGCTCCGAATCGATCAAGACGGAGCCAACGGCGCTAATGGCAGCGAGACCCGTGGCGTTCCTGCCACCGGCGGCTCAGGAGCGAGCACCGCAGGTGGTGGGGGTGGCGAAGGCGGTGCGTCGAACCTTCCTTTGAAGGGCGCCGGAGGAGGTTTGCAAGGAGGAGGTGGCGGTGGCGGTGCCGCGGGCTCCATCCACCTACGCAGCGTCCAGCCCTGTGTCATCAATGCCTCATCCGTGATCAGTCCCGCACCCACGGGTGGCTGCGCACCCCTCTGACCCGCCCGGAGGCCAACCAGGCCAGCAACCCCACTGTGAAGTTTCACACACTTAATGTGAAATCATGTATAGTATGTTTCGCCTGTCGCACGACGCGCGGGCGAAACACATCTCAGGGGGAATCACATCATATGAATGGCAAGCAAGTGCTGCGTCGCGGCGCGGTGGTGGGCTTTGGCTTCTTCGCGCTGATGGGCTGTGGGGGCCCGGATGCCGCGATCCAGGAGCCGGAGCTCGGCAACGTCGAGCAGGGCGTCGTCGTGTCGACCAACGGCAGCTTTGAGAACAACAACATCGGCAATTTCAACTACGTGGTCCTCAACGCCGGTAGCACGGCGCTGCCGGGCTGGACCATCACCGGCGGCATCAAGGTGATGAAGAACACGTACAAGGCGGCGCAGAGCGGCATCCAGTCCATCGACCTCAACGGCCTGGGCGCGGGCTCCCTGTACCAGGACGTCCCCACCGTCGTCGGCGGCGGCTACACGGTGTCCTTCTACGTGTCCAACAGCCCCACCTGCACCACCGTGTCCCGGTCGGCCACCCTCAACTACGGCCCGAGCACCGCCAGCTTCTCCAACAGCTCCGGGACGTGGTCGACGTTCCCGCGCACCTACGTGTTCAACGCCACCAGCACCGTCTCGCGTATCGAGCTCATCAGCACCTCCGGTGGCGTCGGCTGCGGTCTGGCCATCGACAACCTCACCGTGACCGGACCGTGATGCACGCGGTCCGCTGATCCATGCGGGCTCAGGGCCGCCGCTCCCCTATTCGTGGGGCGGCGGCCCTCTCTGCGCCTGGACGGTGGACCCGGGGTCGCGTGACCGCCCCGCTCCATCCCACAAACGCAGCATCTGGTTCTGACCCTCCTGGAGGGCAGCAGTCAGCGCAACACCACCACCCGCCAAGCCACACACACTGGAAGTGAACACACCTAGAGTGTGTTTCGCCCGACATGAAGCACGGGCCAAACATTTCTCAACGGGAATCACACCACATGAATGGCAATCACATGCTGCGTCTCGGCACCCCGGTGGGCTTTGGCCTCTTCACGCTGGCGGGCTGCGGGGGGCCGGACGCCGCGCGCACCGAGCCGGAGCTGAGCAGCGTCGAGCAGGGCATCAACGTCGCCACCAACGGCAGCTTCGAGACCCACGCCATTGGCTCGTCCAATTACGTCATCCTCAACGCCGGCAGCACGGCACTGCCGGGGTGGACCATCACGTCCGCCATCAAGGTGATGAAGAGCCCGTACAAGGCGGCGCCCGAAAACCTCCGCGTTCTCCACGACGTCCGGCGCATGGAGCCAACCGCGCATGTACGGGTTCACCGCCACCAGCACCACCACGCGGATCCAGTTCACCAGCACGTCGAAGTTCACCAACTGCGGTCTGGCCATCGACAACTTCAAGGTGGGTGACCGGACCGTGATGCACGCGGTCCGCTGACCCGGGCCGTGGACGGTCGCCTGGTCACCCTCCAGGGGACCGCCGTTCATCGATGCACGTTTCGCCAGGGCCTCCGCTCTGCGCACTGGCCATCGCCCCGCGAAACCCCGAAGTTCCACAATCCAGCAGTGGCCTCCATTCTTGAAGGCGCGCCTGGGCGTGGAGGCACATGGGCGCGGTGGACGACATCCTGCGAGGCGGTGGCGCGTGTGGCGCCCTGCTTCGGCAGGTGGACTGGGCGAAGACGTCCCTGGGCCCCGTGGAGACCTGGCCCCAGTCGCTGCGCACGGCCGTCAGCATCGTGCTCGCGTCCGACTATCCGCTCTACGTCGCGTGGGGTCCGGAGTTCGTCCAGTTCTACAACGACGCGTACCGGCCCATCTGTGGGCGCACGAAGCACCCCGCCGCCCTGGGACAGGCCGCGGCCGTCACCTGGCCGGAGGTCTGGCACATGCTGGGCCCCGGCTGGGAGCGCATGCGCCAGACCGGCGAGGCCATCTTCGTCAATGACCTGATGATGCCGCTCGACCGCAACGGCTTCGTCGAGGAGTGCTACTTCACCTACAGCCACTCGCCCGTGCGCGACGAGTCCGGCGACGTGGCGGGCATCTTCGCGGCGCTCACGGAGACCACCGGACAGGTGGTGGGTACGCGGCGGCTGGACATGCTGCGCGAGCTGGGTGCCTCCACCGCGGACCGGGCCACCACGGACGACGCCTGTCGCGAGGCCATGCGCGTCATCGCCGCGGCGCCGCTCGACGTGCCCTTCGCCCTGCTCTACCTGGTGGACGACGCCACCGGCACCGCGCGGCTCGCCGGGACGAGCGGGATAACGGCGGGGGATGCGCTCGCTCCCGAGTCGATGCCCCTCCCGGACAGCAAGGGCCAGGCGCGCGCGGACTGGCCCCTGGGCTACGCCGCGAGCACCCGCGCGGCCTTCCTCTGGGAGAGGCTGCCAGGGGAGACAGGCACCGTCGCGGTGGGGCCGTGGCCGGAGGGAACGGCCTCCGCTTGGGTGCAGCCCCTTCCGCGCGTGGGGCATGCGCGGCCCGCGGGCTTCCTGGTGACGGGGCTGAGCCGCAGGCTGGCGCTGGACGAGAAGTACCGGGGCTTCCTGGAGCTGCTGGCCCGGGGCGTGACGACGGCCATCTCCCAGGCCCGCGCTCGCGAGGAGGAGCGCCGCCGCGTGGAGGCGCTGGCCGCGTTGGACCGCGCGAAGACGGACTTCTTCAGCAACGTGAGCCACGAGTTCCGGACTCCGCTGGCGTTGATTCTGGGGCCGGTGGAGGACGGGCTCCAGGATTCGCTGGAGCCGCTCGGCCCCCGGCAGCTCGAACGGCAGCGGACGGTGCACCGCAATGGCTTGCGGCTGCTCAAGCTCGTCAACACGCTGCTGGAGTTCTCCCGCATCGAAGCGGGCCGCCTGCACGCGACCGGGGTGCCCACCGACCTCGCCGCGCTCACCCGCGGGCTCGCCAGCGGCTTCCGCTCCACCGTGGAGCGCGCGGGCCTGACGCTCGACGTGGACTGTCCCCCGCTGCCGCATCCCGTGAAGGTGGATCCGGATCAGTGGGAGAAGATCGTCCTCAACCTCATCTCCAACGCGTTCAAGTTCACGCACCAGGGCGGCATCCGCGTGAGCCTGCGCTGGCGGGGAACGCAGGTGGTGCTGCGCGTGGCGGACACCGGCACGGGCATTCCACCGGAGGAACTGCCGCGCATCTTCGACCGCTTCCACCGAGTGCAGGGCGCGCAGGGACGCAGCTACGAGGGCAGCGGCATCGGGCTCGCGCTGGTGCGGGAGCTGGTTCGCCTGCATGGCGGCGACGTGCAGGCGGAGAGCCGCCCCGGACAGGGCAGCACCTTCTCCGTGACACTGCCCGCGGAGGCGCCCTCCCTGGCCGACGCTCCACGGGAGACGGCGGCGTCCACGTCCGCGCGCGCCCCGACGAGCGCGACCGCCGCGGCGTTCCTGGAGGAGGCGTCCGGCTGGTTGGGGCCGGAGGCCACGCCGGCCTTGCTCGCGGTCGACGCGGCCCCCAAGCCCCTCATGAGGACCGTGGGCGGCCATGTCCTGTTCGCGGACGACAACGCGGACATGCGCGCGTATGTGCACTCGCTGCTCGCGGACCGCTTCGAGGTGACGCTCGCGGCGAACGGGCTGGAGGCGCTGGAGTCCTGCCGGGCCCGGATGCCGGACCTCGTCATCAGCGACGTGATGATGCCGGAGATGGATGGCTTCGGGCTCCTGCGGCGGCTGCGCGAGGACCCGGCGACGGTGCACGTGCCCGTCATCCTGCTGTCCGCGCGCGCCGGCGATGAGGCCACGGTGGAGGGCCTGCGCATGGGCGCCACCGACTATCTGGTGAAGCCGTTCTCCGCGCGGGAGTTGCTGGCGCGCGTGGAGGGAAATCTCGCGGCGGCGCGGGCGCGCAGGGAGCAACGCCTGGCGGAACGGGAGCGCGAGAAGCTGATTGCCGTGGTGGAGCAGTCCTCGGACCTCATCGGCATTGGAGGACCGGACGGACGGGCGCTGTTCGTCAACGAGGCAGGCCAGCGGATGCTGGGACTGGAGGGGCCGGAAGCGGTGCGAATCACGCACCTGTTCGACTACTTCCTGGAGGAGGACCGCGCCTACGTGCGCGACGTCATCCTGCCCAGGCTGCGCGAGCACGGGCGCTGGGACGGAGAGTTCCGCCTCCGCCACTTCCGCACCGGAGCGGCGATCCCCGTGCACTACAACTTCTTCACGCTGCGCGATGCCGCGACGGGCGAGGACATGGGCATCGCCACGGTGAGTCGCGACATCACCGAACGCCACCGGCGCGAGGCGGAGGCGCGAGAGCAGCGGGAGTTCGAGCAGCAGCTCATCGGCATCGTCAGCCACGACCTGCGCAATCCGCTCAACGCCATCCTCCTGTCGGCGAACGCCCTGCTCCAGCGCGATGACCTGGGGGACCGCGCGACGAAGAACACCGGCCGCATCATCAGCAGCGCCGAGCGCGCCAACCGCCTCATCCGCGACCTGCTGGACGTGACGCAGGCGAGGCTGGGCGGAGGGCTGCCGGTGCAGCGGCGCCGCATGGACTTCCACGAGGCCACGCGCCACGCGCTGGAGGAGGTCCAGGTGGCGTTCCCTGAGCGACAGGTGGTCCTGGATCAACAGGGTGACGGCCTGGGCGCATGGGACGAGGAGCGGCTGGGTCAGGTGGTGCAGAACCTGGTCACCAACGCCCTTCGCTACGGCGAGCCGGGCTCCACGGTGCGGGTGTCCACGCGCGAGGAGAGGGAGGAGCTCGTCCTGGAAGTCCACAACCGGGGCCGGCCCATTCCGCCGGAGATGCTGCCCACCCTCTTCCAGGCCATGCGGCGCGGCCACCATGACGAAGGCCGCTCGTCGCGCAGCGTGGGACTGGGGCTCTACATCGTGCAGCAGGTGGCGCGCGCACACGGAGGCCACGTGAGCGCGACCTCCAGCGAAGAGGCCGGAACAACGTTCACGGTCCGCATGCCGAGGGAAGCGCCCCCCGCCTACGACACCGTGTCCTGAAGCCCTATTCGTCCGCCCGGAGCGCGATGGCGGGCGTCACGCGCAGCGCGCGGCGTGCGGGCAACCAACTGGCCACGAGCGCCACCGCGCCCAGTAGGAGGGGCACGCCTCCGAACGTCAGGGCGTCCAACGCGCCCACGCCGTAGAGCATCCCCGCGAGGCCGCGCGCGAGCACCGCCATGGCCGTGAGCAGGCCGCTCATCACCCGCGTGCGGCCCAGACTCTCCTCGACCACGGCCTCCAGGTCGCGCACCTGGACCAGCGGCAGGTTTGGATCCACCGCGCGAAGCTGTTCGCGCAGCGCGGGCAGCAGCGCCTGCGAGTCCCGGGTGGCGCGCACGGCGATGACCATGAACAGGCCCTCGAATTGATCCATGGGCAGGTACACCTCCGCGCGCGGCTCCTCCGCGAGGCTCGCGTGGTGCACGTCGCCCACCACACCCACCACCTCCCGGAACGGCTCGCCGTCGAGCGTCAGCCGTGCGCGCTGGCCCAACGCCGACCCCTTCGACAGGAAGCGCCGCGCGAAGGTCTCGTTGACCACCATCACCGGCGCCGCGCCCGCGCCGTCCATGGAGTTCACGTCGCGTCCCTCCTTCAGCGGGATGCGCAGCGTGGCGAAGTAGCCGTCGCTCACCGCGCGGAAGTTGACCGCTTCGCGCGCCTGGGCCTCCGCCTCTGTCTCACCGGGCAGCACCACCGCGCTGAAGCCGTTGCGGTTCCACAGCGGCAGTGTGCTGGCCAGCCCCGCGGACTGCACCGACGGCAACGCCCGCACCCGCGCCAGCAGCTCCGCGCTCACCTGCCGTCGGCGGGTGTCATCCCTCCCGTAGGCCTCGCGGGGGAATGACAGGTCCATCGCGCTGACGCCTCGCGGGTCGAAGCCCGGCGCCACGGAGTGCAGCGCATGGAGCGTGCGCAGCATCAGGCCCGCGCCCACCAGCGGCACGAGCGCCAACGCGACCTGCGCGACCACCAGCACGGCCCGCGCCCGCATCGGTCCGGTCACGCCCTTCCCTCCGCGAAGCCCTCCGAGCGCCCCCTTCGCCTCCGCGCGGGATGCGCGCAGCGCGGGCACCAGGCCGAAGAGGACGCTGGTCGTCAGCGACAGGCCCGCCGCGATGGCGAGCACGTGCGGCTCCAACCGGAGCTCCTCCGGCGACACGACCTCTCCGGGGACGAACACGCGCAGGAGGTCCATCCCCCACAACGCCAGCAGCAGGCCCGCCGCGCCGCCCATCAGGGCCAGCACCGCGCTCTCCGCCAGGAACTGCCGCACCAGCCGTCCCCGGTCCGCGCCCAGCGCCATGCGGATGCCCAGCTCGCGCGTGCGCTGGCTCACCGTGTACACCAGCACGCCGTACAGGCCCACGCCCGCCAGCGTCAGCGCGAGCACCGCCATGGCCGTGAGCAGGCCGCTCATCACCCGCGTGCGGCCCAGACTCTCCTCGACCACGGCCTCCAGGTCGCGCACCTGGACCAGCGGCAGGTTTGGATCCACCGCGCGAAGCTGTTCGCGCAGCGCGGGCAGCAGCGCCTGCGAGTCCCGGGTGGCGCGCACGGCGATGACCATGAACAGGCCCTCGAATTGATCCATGGGCAGGTACACCTCCGCGCGCGGCTCCTCCGCGAGGCTCGCGTGGTGCACGTCGCCCACCACACCCACCACCTCCCGGAACGGCTCGCCGTCGAGCGTCAGCCGTGCGCGCTGGCCCAACGCCGACCCCTTCGACAGGAAGCGCCGCGCGAAGGTCTCGTTGACCACCATCACCGGCGCCGCGCCCGCGCCGTCCATGGAGTTCACGTCGCGTCCCTCCTTCAGCGGGATGCGCAGCGTGGCGAAGTAGCCGTCGCTCACCGCGCGGAAGTTGACCGCTTCGCGCGCCTGGGCCTCCGCCTCTGTCTCACCGGGCAGCACCACCGCGCTGAAGCCGTTGCGGTTCCACAGCGGCAGTGTGCTGGCCAGCCCCGCGGACTGCACCGACGGCAACGCCCGCACCCGCGCCAGCAGCTCCGCGCTCACCTGCCGTCGGCGGGTGTCATCCCTCCCGTAGGCCTCGCGGGGGAATGACAGGTCCATCGCGCTGACGCCTCGCGGGTCGAAGCCCGGCGCCACGGAGTGCAGCGCATGGAGCGTGCGCAGCATCAGGCCCGCGCCCACCAGCGGCACGAGCGCCAACGCGACCTGCGCGACCACCAGCACGGCCCGCGCCCGCATCGGTCCGGTCACGCCCTTCCCTCCGCGAAGCCCTCCGAGCGCCCCCTTCGCCTCCGCGCGGGATGCGCGCAGCGCGGGCACCAGGCCGAAGAGGACGCTGGTCGTCAGCGACAGGCCCGCCGCGATGGCGAGCACGTGCGGCTCCAACCGGAGCTCCTCCGGCGACACGACCTCTCCGGGGACGAACACGCGCAGGAGGTCCATCCCCCACAACGCCAGCAGCAGGCCCGCCGCGCCGCCCATCAGGGCCAGCACCGCGCTCTCCGCCAGGAACTGCCGCACCAGCCGTCCCCGGTCCGCGCCCAGCGCCGCGCGCACCGCCACCTCGCGCTCGCGGGCACTGGCGCGCGCGAGCAGCAGGTTCGCCACGTTGGCGCACGCCACGCACAGCACCAGCGCCATCACTCCTGCCAGCAGCCACAGTTGCTCGCGCGAGGTCTCCACCACCTGTTCATGCAACGGCACCAGCCGCACCCCGGGCGCCGCTTCACTGCCGCCCATCGTCGCGGCCCACGCGCGCGAGTGTTCCTCCAGCTCCGCGCGTGCGCGCTCCAGCGGGACACCCGGCCGCAACCGGCCCACGCCCCGCAGGTACAGCTCCTCCGAAGCCTGACCCGGAGGCGCGGGCGTCAGCGGCTTCCACAGGTCCACGCCCGGCCAGAAGCGGAACGACGCGGGCAGCACGCCCTGGACGACATGGGGTGCGCCATCCAACGTGAGCGTCTGGCCCACCACGTCCGCGCGTCCACCGAAGTGGCTCCGCCAGAAGGCGTGGGACACGAGCACGCTCCGGTCTCGCCCTGCCCCCTGGGACTCCGGTCCGAAGTCCTGTCCACGCTCGGGCCGCACACCCAGCAGTGACAGCAGGCCCGGCGTCGCGAGCCCCGCGCGCACCCGCTGCGCCGCGCTCGGGCCGGTCAGCGTGTAGTCCATCGCGGTGGCGCCCTCGATGGCCTGGAACGCGCCCGGACGCTCGCGCCACGCCTGGAGGTACGAGTACGCCACACCGCCCCGCTCACGCTGCGGCGTGGACTGATACAGGCGCAGCAGCTCCTGGGGTTCAGGGTACGGCAGGGGTTTGAGCAGCACCTGATACACGAGGCTGAAGACGGCGGTGGTGGCTCCGATGGCGAGCGCGAGCGTGGCCACCACGACCGAGGTGAACACGGGCTCGCGGCGCATCCGGCGCAGCGACAGGCGGACGTCTTGGAGGAGCTGGGACATGGCGTCGGTCCAGGGCGGGCTGCAACTCTAGCGCCACGGCCGCCCTGCGGGTCGGAGGGCCTCCGGGACGGACGCGCGGTGTCCGCTCGTGGCACGTGGTGTCCCGCAAGCGGACAGTGACCTTCTTTTCGGAAGGAAGGCGCGGGTGCGGGCGATATGGATCGCCCATGCGAAATGCACTGATGGCGGCATCGTTCCTGGCCCTCGCGGGCTGCTCCCACTCGACGCCCACGGCTCCGGCGTCTCCCACCCAGACGCATTCGGCGGCCGTATCCGCACAGGCGCTGGTGGATGCGCCGGACCGCACGGAGGCGGACCGCAAGCTGGACGCGGGCCGGCATCCGGCCGCCCTGCTGGAGTTCGTGGGCGTGAAGCCCGGCATGCACGTGGCGGAGCTGATGGCGGGCGGCGGCTACACCACGGAGCTGCTGGCGCGCGCGGTGGGGCCCGAGGGCAAGGTGTACGGCGAGAACCCCAAGGTCGTGCTGGAGCGGTTCGCGGAGAAGCCGTGGCAGGAGCGGCTGGCGCGGCCAATGAACCAGAACGTGGTGCGCCTGGACCGTGAGCTGGACGCGCCCTTCCCGCCCGAGCTGAACGGCACGCTGGACGCGGTGGTGAGCCACATCATCTACCACGACACGGGATGGCTGGGCGTCGACCGGGCGAAGATGAACGCGGCGGTGTTCCAGGCGCTCAAGCCGGGCGGCGTGTACGTCATCCTCGACTCCAGCGCGAAGGCGGGCACGGGCATCACGGAAGGCCAGACGCTGCACCGCATCGACGAGCAGCTGGTGCGTGACGAGGTGCAGACCGCGGGCTTCCAGTTCCAGGAGGAGAGCAAGGTCTGGCGCAACCCGGAGGACACGCGCGACTGGAGCTCCAGTCCGGGCGCAGCGGGCGAGCGCCGGGGCACGAGCGACCGGTTCGCGTTCAAGTTCGTCAAGCCGTAGGCCAGGGACACGCTCATGGCCGCGCGCAAGTTCAAGGCGAAGCTCGAGGTTGCCAATGACATGGGAGGCCGGTTCGTGCGCTGTCCGTTCGACAGCCGCGAGGAATACGGAGAAGCCCGGCCGCCCGTGGTGGGCACCGTCAACGGCGAGCCCTTCCGGAGCCGGTTGATGGTGTACGGAGGCATCACGTACCTGGGCTTCACCAAGGAGGTGCGCGAGGCCGCGGGCGTCGAGGACGGCGCGATGCTGAGCATCACGCTGGAGCGGGACACGGCACCTCGGGAGATCGAGGTGCCGGAAGACCTCCAGCGTGCACTGGACGCGGAGCCCGCGCTGCGGGACGTCTTCACGAACCTGGCGTTCACGCATCGCAAGGAGTTCGTGAAGGCGCTCACCGAAGCGAAGAAGGAGGAGACCCGCGCCCGCCGCCTGGCCCAGACGCTGGAGAAGCTGCGCGCCAAGGTGGCAAAGTAGCCTCGGAGGCACACGAAGACATGGTTCCCAGGTGGCTTCGACTCGAGGAGGAAACGACCCTGTGGCGGGCAGTGCCCATCGTGGCGCTGCTGCTGCTCCTGGTCGCGGTGGTGTCCTTCGCCCCGTTTCCCCAAGCGCTGCTGATGGGTTACAGGAACAGCCCGCTCGCGGCCGCGGCGGGGCTGTCCTTCGTCCTGGCCATCGCGGCCATCCTGTCACGGGCACTCAAGCCGAGCCGTCTGCTGTCGGTGCTTTCATGGCTCCTGGCCGTACCGGTGTTCCTCTTGATGCTCCTGGCGACGGCGGTGGCCTTCGGCCCGTTTGCCCTGCTGCTGCTGGATTTCCCGCTCGTGATCGTGGCGGGGCTGTTCTTCGCCCTGGCCGTCCTGGAAATCCTGTCACGGGCGTCCAAGCCGAGCCGGCGGTTGTCGGTGCTCGCACTGCTCCTCGCCGCACCGGTGTGCTTCTTCTTCTCTGGCACGGCATACCAGCTCCGCGTGCTGTACCGGCTTCATGCCGTGGCGACCGAAGCCTGCCGGGCCGCTCGCGAGAATGCCCAGCCGACGTCCGATGACGCCTTCGAGCATGCCGTCCGGCTCGCGAAGCTGTCGCCCTCACAAAGCGCTTCCATGGTGCTGAGCTGCAACAGCCAGTTCGATCGGGTCTACATCACCAATGGCTTCGACCCGGTGTGGGGGATCTCCGACGACGGGGTCCTGCACTGACCCCTCCATGGAACGCCAGGGGAATGAAGTAGCATCCGCCCCGATGACCTCTCCTCGTCCAGCGCCTTCTGCCCACGCCCAGTCCCAACAGAAGACACGCCTCCTCGCCTGTGGCGCGTCGGCCCTGCTCTTCGTGCTCGCCTGTGCGACGCCCGCGATGACCGTGTTCAACGCGAACAAGCGTGACGAGGAACAGATGTGGGGCCTCGCGCTGCTGCTCATGGGTTGGCTGGGGGTGTTCACGATGCAGTTCGGCTGGTTCGCGAACCCCCTGATGTGCGTGGCCTTCGTCATGCTCCTGGTGGGTGCGGACCGGAAGGCGCTCTGGGTCGGCGGCGCGGCGTGCATCCTCGGACTGACGTCGCTCACCTGGTACATCAACCCCATCCCCGCGGACGAAAGCGGCGGGGACCGCTACCTGGAGCTGCTCTACCCCTCCATTGGCTTCATCTTCTGGCTGGGCAGCCTGCTGGTGATCCCTCTCACGGCCCATCACCTCTCGCAGCCCGAGGCTCAGGCGTCTTCGTCACCCGAACCGGAAGCCTGACCTCGGACCGCCGTGAGCAGCAGGTCGTATTTGCCGCCCAGGAACGTGCGGAAGCCGTGCTGGTGCAGATAGCGGCGGTAGAAGGACAGGTCCTTCACCAGCAGCGACAGGTCCGGCTCGCGAAGGTTGCGCACGCGCGCGCCGTACACGACCTCTCCATCGCGGAAGCGTGAGTTGGGGAAGCCCAGCACCAGCGAGGCCTTGGGCTCCAGGTGCTCCTGCACCAGCTTGCGCAAGAGCGCCCGGTCATCCACGCCCGGGCTCTGCAACGTGCCCACCGACACCACCGCGTCGAAGCGGCCCAGGTCCGAGGGCAACGCGTTCAGGTCCGCCTGCACGAACGCATGGCGCGGATCCGGGAACGCCGCCCGAGCCTCCGCCAACGCGCTCGCGCTGTGGTCCACACCGACGAAGCGGATGTCCTCCACCTCCGTGAACGCGGCCAGCTCATCGCCCCGGTTGACGCCCAGGTCCAGGAGCCGAGCCCCCGGGAGCAATGCCAGTCGCCCCACCGCCTCCAGCCAGGGCAGCAGGAAGCCCGCGTCCTCGAACTTCCGCACGCGCGCGAAGTCGGACGCGGCGCCATAGCGCTCCTGTGGCGCCTCCGTCCGCGTCCCGCCTCCCGCGTGCCACGAAGCCTCCGAGCCCAGTGGCTCGAACGTGAGCCGCACGTGCGTCGCGTCCACTCCGCGAGGCGTGCGCAGGCGGCACGACAGCCCCTCCGCCAGGTCGCACCAGCTCCGCAGCGGACGGTGCACGAGCCCACCCTCCACGCGCTCGCCGGGATAGCGCCCGTGGCCCAGGTCTGGATCCGGCACGTCGATGGACACGGGCCCGGACGACACCAGCGCCTCCAGGTGGCGAAAGACGACGACCAACGGCTCGTCGTGGAAGCGGCGTGGGCTTTCGGCGGAGGGGCGCGACGACATGCGCCGCACCCTACTCCGCGTGGCTCAGTGGGACTCCACCACGATCTTCCCGAACGCGCCCTTCCGCAGGTGCTCCAGCGCGGCGGGCAGGGCCTCCAGCGGATAGCGCGCGTCGATGACCGGCTTGAGCCCGGTGGAGTCCACCGCGCGCTCGCGAAGAAGCTGCCTTCGGTCAAGTGACGGAAGGCGAAGCGGCGGCCCGCCGCGCCTGGACCTGTTCCCACACGAACGCGAGGACCAGGAACCCACCGCCCACCGAGCACACGCCCCGCCAGCCCGCGTGGTCCCACGCGATGGCGGAGAGCGCCGAACCGCAGGCACCGCCCACGAAGTAGAACATCTTGTAGAGCGTGTTGAGGCGCGTCTGCGCGGTGGGGTGCAGGCGGTACAGCTCCGTCTGGTTGGACACCGTGGCGGCCTGCGCCCCCAGGTCCAGCAGCACCACGCCCGCGATGAGCCCGGCCCACAGCGTGCCGAAGACGGCGAACACTCCGAACGCCGCCAGCATCGTGACGATGCACGCCCGGACGATGCGCCGCGCACCAATGCGCTGCGCGTGCCGCCCCGTGACGTTCGCGGCGAGCGCCCCCACCGTCCCGATGAGACCGAACATGCCCGCCGTGCCCGGCCCCTGGTGGTACGCGTCACTGCTCAGGAAGAACGCCAGCGACGCCCAGAACGCGGAGAGCGCGGCGTACATCAGGGCGCCCGTGAGCGCGATGGCCCGGAGCCCCGGCAAGTCCCGCTGCAGCGTCCAAAGCGACTGGAGGAGGCGCGGATACGTCAGCCGCGTGGAGGACTCGTAGCGAGGCAGCCCCAGCCGCAGCGTCATCGCCAGGCCCACCATCGTCGCACCGGCCGCGAAGTACACCCCGCGCCAGCCCAGGTGTGTCGCCACGAAGCCGCTGAGCGTGCGGGAGATGAGCACGCCCACCAACGCGGCGCTGAGCACCACGCCCAGGTTCCTCCCTCGCTCCTCGGGCGAGCTGAGCGCCGCGACGAAGGGGATGAGGATCTGCACCAGCACCGCCGTGAGCCCAATGGCCACGCAGGCGGCCAGGAACAGGGGGAACGAGGGAGCCAGACCCGCCGCGAAGAGCGCCGCCGCCGCGAGCCCCAGCATCGTCACCAGCAGACCGCGCTTCTCCAGCACGTCGCCCAGCGGCGTCAGGAGCACCAGTCCGGCCACGTAGCCCAACTGCGACATCATCGGCACGGAGCCCACGGCGGAGGCGGACAGGCCGAAGGTCTGCGCGATGACGCCCAGCAGCGGCTGGCTGTAATAGACGTTGCCCACCGCGAGCACCGTCGCCGTCGTCATCGTCCACAGCAGCCGGCGATCCATCGGCGCGGCCTGGGGCACGGCGACGGGGAGCACGGCGGAGGAGGTCTCCATGCGACATGCCTAGCGCTCCCCCACCCATACTTCCAATATATCCTGGGTCTGGAATCCAGACCTGGAGCATATGGACCATGGAGCTGCGCCACCTGCGGTACTTCGTCGCCGTCGCGGAGGAGCTCAGCTTCACCCGCGCCGCGAAGCGTCTGCACATCGCCCAGCCGCCGCTCAGTCAGCAGATCCGCAAGTTCGAAACCGAGCTGGGCGGCGCCCTCTTCGAACGCGAAGCCCGCGCGGTGCGCCTCACGAAGCTGGGGCGCGAGCTGTTGCCGGAAGCGCACCAACTCCTGGAGCGCGCGAAGCGATTCCAGGAGCACGCGGCGAGGCAGGCCCGGGGCGAACAGGACGTGCTGGTGCTGGGCCTCATCTCGTCGTTCGCGACGCCCCGGTTCGCGGCCATGCTCCGGGCCTTCCAGAAGAAGGTGCCCGGGGTCCACATCGAGCTGAGCAACCATCCGTCCGCGTGGCAGTTGGAGGCGCTGGAGCGGGGCACGTTGGACGTGGGCATCCTGCGCCCGCGCGAGCGGATGCCTCCGAACGTCGTCTCCCACCTCATCCGACGGGAGCCCTTCCGGCTGGCGGTGCCCTCACGGCATCCGTTCGCGAAGCGGAAGGCGGTGGCGTGGAAGGACCTGCGGGATGAGCCGCTCATCCTGGTGGAGCCCGGCGTCGCGCCGCCGGACTACTACGCGGCGTTCTTCGACCGGCTCCGCGACGCGGGGGTCGAACCGGCGGTGCGCCAGTACGCGCAGAACGTCGCGACGAAGATCTGGTTCGTCTCCGCGGGCTTCGGCATCGCGCCCATGCCGCACACGCCCGACACGGAGCACCACTCCGGCGTGGCCTTCATCGACCTGCCGGAGGACGCGCCGGTGACGAACACCGCCATCGCCTGGCGCAAGGCCGGAAGCTCCCCGGCCCTGCTGCGGTTCATCGAGTTCGCGCGCGAGTCCTTCGCCGCGCACTGAAGCCCTACGCCGGCTCCCCTTCCACCATCCGCCGGATGCCCTTCAGCTTGTCGGGGTTGCGCGTGATGTAGAGGGCGACGATGCGGCCATCCTCGATACCGAGCGCCGTCGTCTGCAGCGTCCCGTCCGGCTCCAGGGTGACGAACGCGGGCAGGCCATCGATGGTGCCCTCATGCACGAGTTGCGATGCGTTCGCGCCCGCGCGTCGGACAAACGCCTCGAGCATGCGCACGATCTTCTCCTGGCCGAAGATGGGATTGAGCACCGCCTTCGTCTTGCCGCCCCCGTCCGCGTAGAGCACGACATCCTGGGCGAGGAGCGCCTGGAGCGCGTGCGTGTCACCGCTCCGGGATGCGGCATAGAACGCCGAGGCCAGCTCATGGCCCCGGGCCTCCGTCACGGGAAAGCGGGGCCGTGCCTCCTGCACGTGGGCCCGCGCCCGGCTGGCGAGCTGACGGCAGGCCGCCGGATCGCGGTCGATGGCCTTCGCCACCTCCTCGAAGTCCATGCCGAACACGTCGTGCAGGAGGAACGCTGCCCGCTCCAGCGGAGACAGGCGCTCCAGGGCCATCATCAGGGTCAGCGTCAAGTCGTCGCCCTCCACCACCGGCTCGATGAGGGGCTCTGGAAGCCAGGTGCCCACATACTCCTCGCGGCGGACGCGCGCGGACTTCAGGACGTCCAGGCACAGGCGCGTCACCGTGCGGACGAGCACGGCCTCGGCGTCCCGCACGGCCGCGCGGTCCGTCTGGTGCCAGCGAAGGTACGCCTCCTGCACCACGTCCTCCGCCTCCGCGACGATGCCCAGCATCCGGTAAGCGATGCGGAGCAGGCGGGGGCGGAGCGGATCGAAGACGTTTGCGGGGTTTTCGTCAGGCGGCTTCACTGCGAGCGGTCACCGGGTGCATGGACCGGAAGCCGACGGAGATCCGGTTCCAGGTGTTGATCAAGCCAATCAGGAGGGTCAGGCTCACGATCTCCTCTTCGGTGAAGTGCGGCTTGAGTGCATCGTAGTCCGCATCCGGGGCGTGCGTCTGGGAGACGAGCGTCAGGGTTTCAGTCCAGCCCAGGGCCGCCCGCTCGCGCTCGGTGTACAGCGGCGACTCACGCCAGCCGTCCAGCAGGTAGATGCGCTCCTCGGTCTCTCCGTGCGCGCGGGCGTCGCGGGTGTGCATGTGGATGCAGAAGGCGCAGCCATTGAGCTGCGAGGCGCGGATCTTCACCAACTCCTGGAGGTTCGACTCCAGCCCGAGCGCCGACACCTTCCCGCTGTACTCCATCACGGACTTGAGGGCTTCCGGCGCGACCGCGAAAGGATTCATCCTGGCCTTCATTAGGAACTCCTTGTTCTGAGTGGCGAAGTGCCTTCCCACCCCCAGGACGACGCAGCCGGTGCCGCGTGTGACATGGGCATTTAAAAAGAGAAGATGGCCACCAGGAGGTGTCCCGGATGGAGACCGTGAAGGATTTGGAGACACTCGAACGCCTGTATGGGGTTCCTGGGAAGTCGTCCGTGCTCAAGGAGGTGGACCACGTCCACCCGGCGTACCGGCCCTTCATCGAGCGCTCGCCGTTCATGGCGCTCGCCACCTCCGGCCCCGAAGGGCTGGATGTATCGCCTCGCGGGGATCCCGCGGGGTTCGTGGTCATCGAGGACGCGCACACGCTGCTGCTGCCCGACCGCCGAGGCAACAACCGCTGCGACTCGCTGCGGAACATCCTGGCGGACCCGCGTGTCGCGCTGCTGTTCTTCGTCCCGGGCGTGAACGAAACCCTGCGAGTCAACGGCCGGGCGAGCATCGTCATCGAACCGTCGCTGCTGGAGCGCTTCACCTTCGAGGGCAAGCTCCCGCGCTCCGTGCTGCGCATCACCGTGGAGACGGTCTACTTCCAGTGCAGCCGCGCGTTGATCCGCTCCGGCCTCTGGGACCCGGCCCGACAGGTCACTCGCGCCGAATTCCCGAGCCCCGGCGCCATCCTCGAAGCGCTGAGCCCGGAGAACTTCGACGGCGGCGAGTACGACCGCGAGCTGCCGGGCCGGTTGAAGACGTCGCTCTACTGAGCCTCAAGCGCCCGCGTCGAACACCGTGGCCTTGCGCACGCGCACCCGGAGCGTCTGGCCGGCGCGCACGCCCTCCAGCGCCGGCCCGATGACGCGCAGGAACGCATCTCCCACGGGGAAGCGGTACTCCGCCGCGTGCCCCAGGAACAGGCGAGCGGAGAGCACCAGCGGCGTTCCAGTCTCCCCCAGCTCCAGATCCTCCGGACGCACGACCAGCGTTCCCGGCCCGGGCTTCGCGTCCACGGGCAGATCGAACGAGGTCTCCGTCCCCGCGCAGTGGAAGGCGCCCGCGCGCACCTCGCCCCGCAGCACGTTCGCGCCTCCGACGAAGCCCGCGACGAACGGAGTCGCCGGTTCCCGGTACAACCGCTCCGGCGTATCCACCTGTTCGATGACGCCCCGGTTCATCACGGCGATGCGGTCCGACAAGGCCAGCGCCTCGCCCTGGTCGTGCGTGACGAACACCAGCGTCGTGCCCAGCCGGGCTCGCAGCGCGGCGATCTCCGCGCGCAGCTCCTCGCGCAGGGCCGCGTCCAGGTTCGACAGGGGTTCGTCCAGCAGCAGCACGCGAGGCCCCGCCACCAGCGCCCGCGCGAGCGCCACGCGCTGCAACTGGCCACCAGACAATTCGTGCGGCATCCGCGCCGCATAGGCCTCCAGCCGAACCCAGCGCAGAGCCTCACGCACGCGTGAAGCCACCTCGTGGCGGGGAGCCTTCCGGAGCGACAGGGGATAGGCGACGTTCGCTTCGACGCTGCGATGCGGCCAGATGGCGTAGCTCTGGAACACCATGCCAAGGCCGCGCTTCTCGGGAGGAACGCGCACGCCGGGTCCAGCGACGACTTCATCCCCCAGGCGGATGACGCCCGCGTCCGGATGCTCCAACCCCGCGAGCATCCGCAGCGTCGTCGTCTTCCCGCATCCAGAAGGGCCCAGCAGGGACACCAGTTCGCCCTGACCCACTTGAAGGCTCAAGCCACGCACCACGGGCGTCCCGCCGTAAGCCTTGACCAGATCCTCCAGGACGATGGCCGCCATCACCGCACCTCCGGAACTCGACGCCCAGCCCACGCCAGCACGGCCTGTCCCGCGACCACCAGCGCCACGAACGCGCAAGCGAGCACAGCCGCGGCGGCCGGATCCGCGTAGCTCTGCAATTCGAACAGCAGCGTGCCCAGGACCTCGGAGCCCGCGGGCACCAGCAGCACGGACAGCGTGATCTCCGTGGCGCATGCGAGGAACGCGAGCACGAACGCCACCGTGAGCGCGGGCCGCAGCAATGGAAGCGTCGCGTCCACGAACGCACGCACGGGTCCGGCACCGCCGACGCGCGCGGCCTCCGCGAGCGAAGGATCCACCTGGGCCAGGGCCTCGGAGCTGTTGCGTTCGCCGAGCGCCAGGTACTTCCCCACGTAGCCCACGAGCATCAGCCACGGCGTATGCGCCAGGGCCAGCACGAACGCAAAGCGCTCCAGCACGACCAGCCGCCAGTCCCGAGAGAACGCCACCAGCAACGCGAGCGCCAGCACCGTGCCCGGAACCGCGAAGGGCCACACCGCCATCGCTTCCACGGCCGCGCCGCCGCGACGAAAAGTCCGCCGAAGGAGCGCACCTGCAAGGCCCAACGCCACCACCAGCAGGCCCGCCCCCGCGGCGAGCAGCACACTGTGTCCCGTGGCCCGCAGCATGCGCGCGTCCCACAGCACGCCAGACCAGTGCGACAGCGTCAGCGTGTCCCAGGTCAGCGCAGCGCCGAAGCTTCGTTGCAGCGAAGTAAGCAGGATGGCCGCCAGGGGCAGCACCACCAATATCCCGCCCACGAGGCCCACACCGGCGAGCGCCGCGGTCCGCCACGCCCCCAACGCGAGCACGCGAGGAGACACGCCCTTCCCCGCGCTCAATCGCACCCGTCCGCTTCGGCCCAGCACCCAGGTCAGCCCCAGCGCCAGCGGAGTGAGCAGCAGGAGGAACGACGCGAGCACTGACGCACGAGGCAACCCCTCCTCGCTGCCCAACAGCACCAGTTCATAGATGCGCGTGGTGAGGACGCGAGTGGGCGGAGACGCCGACACGCCCAGCAGGTACGGCACACCAAAGGACGACGCGGCCATGAGGAACACCATCACCGCGCCCGACAACAGCGCCGGCATCACCAGGGGAACGGTGGTGTTCATCACTGCGCGAAGCGGAGAGGCGCCACACACCCGGGCTGCCTCTTCCAGAGCCGGGTCCACACGCCGCAGCGCCGCCGCCCCCGCGAGCAGCACCAACGGCAGGCCCGATAGTCCCTCCACGAACGCGATGCCCGCCGCGCCATAGAGGTTGAACACGTCCGCGCCCAGCATGCGGTTCAGGTAGCCGGCACGAGGGCTCGCGAGCGACAGCCACCCCATGCCCCAGATGAACGCGGGGATGGCGGACGGCAGCGTGAACAGCACGGTGAACGCACCACGCAGGGGCAGGTCCGTGCGGAACAGGAGGAAGGCCAGCGGAGCCCCCAGGCACAGCGCCCACGCCGTCGCGCCCAGCGAAATGCCCAGCGTGTTCACCAGCGCCCCGGACTCCGCCGCGAGCACCGAACCCAATCCCCCCGTCGCCGCCCCCACGCCCCGCACCAGGAGCGCCACGACCGGAACCACCGCGAAGAGCAGCAGCGGCGCGAGCCACAAGGCCAACGCAACCCACCGCCCCCTCATCGCGCGCCCCCATCAAGGCTCACGCGCTGGCGCTTGCGATGCGCCAGTCCCTCAACCAAGCCGCCAGTCCAAACGGATGAGAAAGGAAGAATCCTGAAGAGGCGCCCCGGCGGCGGCCCACTGAAAAAACCTGTCCGACTGTCCGACAGGTTTGGCCTACCGAGCGAACCGGTCCGGCTGTCGGACACCCTGGCCCCACCGCGAGAACCTGTCCGGCTGTCCGACAGGTTTGGACAGCTGGCGGCGGCACCGCGTGCTGACGGCATCCCGCTGTCGTTCCCCATCGTTCCGGCTGCATCCCCCGCCAGGTCGGAGGTGCTCCCTTCCCAACCGAGCAGCGAAAACCTGTCCGACAGTCGGACAGGTTTTGATCGCGCCGCTCCGGCGGGGGCCCACTCCCGTCCTCCGTTGGGGCGTTCCTGACTCATCGCGCGAACGCCCGGCTGAAGGCTTCTTTGATGTCGCCGCCGTGCAGCAGCCCCTGCTCCAGCAACTCCGGCGTCCAGGGCTGCGCGCGGCTCAGCAATCCGTCCACGCCGGACTCTCCACGCGGGCCGCTCAGGCGCGGGTCCACGGCGTGCATGTCCCCCTTCTCCACGATGATGCGCTGGCCCTCGGGCGACAGCAGCACGTCCACCAGCGCCTTCGCCGCCACCGGATTGCGAGTCGACGCGAACAGTCCCACCGGTCCCGGGATGACCACCGCGCCATCCTCCGGCCAGATGACCTTGATGGGACTGCCCTTCGCCTTCGCCGTCAGCGCGTTCTCCAGCAGCAGCACGCCCGCGTCGACCTCGCCGCTCTCCACCTTCTGGAGCACCGCCGCGTTGCCACCCGCCACCACCGCGCCCCGCACCCTCAGCCCGGCGAAGTAGGCATCTCCGCGCCGCGCGTGCAGGAACACCGCCCACGTGAACGCGGTACCCGACGTGAGTGGATCCCCGATGGCCACCCGTCCCTTCCAGCTTCCATCCACCAGCGCCGCGAACGACTTCGGCGCCTCGCCCGCGCCCACGCGGTGCACCAGCACCATCGTGGACAGCCGTACCGCCGCGTACCTCGCGTCCAGGTCCAGCAGCGTTCGCGGAATGCGCAACGCGTTCACGGACGCGTAGCGCAGGAACGCGCCGTCCCGCGCCAACCGCTCGTAGAGGAATGGATCCGACGTCATCAGCACGTCCGCTCGCACCGCGCCCCCGGCCCGCTCCGCCTCCAGCCGACTGGCCACCTTCTCACTGCCGGCCTGGTACCAGTGCACCTGGACTCCGGGCAGCCGCTCCTTGAGCAAGGGCTCCAGCGCATCCAGCACATGCCGGTACATCGACGTGTAGACCCACACCTCGCCGGACGGGGTCGATGCCTGTGCCACGGCAGCGCCTCCCGACGGCGCGGCGGATTCGATGCGGCACGCGGCCAGGAGGATCAGCGCGAGGAGCGGACCCACGCGCCGCACAAGGAGGGGGATGCGCATGCGGGTGTCGATTATGCGGCACACGCCCGCCCTGCACACGCACTCCGCAGCGGTGGCTCCTGCACATTCGACCCTCGCGCCCGTTGTCCCGGGCGTCGCCCGGTCCCAACGTCGGCCTCCCAGACGCTGCCTGCCCTCTGGAAGAAGGACGCCCGCGCATGACCCGGAAGGAATTCCTCGCCGCGACGCTGTCGCTGATGGTTGCCCCACCCGTACTCGGGGCTTCACCCGCGAAGGCGAAGAACACGTCCGCAGTGCCCCGCCGCAAGCTGGGCCGCACCGGCCAGGAGGTGTCGTGCATCGGGCTCGGGGGTTTCCACATCGGCAAGCAGAAGGAGGAGTCGGAGAGCATCGCGCTCATCCGCGGCGCGTTGGACCAGGGCATCAACTTCCTGGACAACTGCTGGGACTACAACGACGGCAAGAGCGAGGAGCGCATGGGCAAGGCGCTGCGCGACGGCTACCGCGCCAAGGCCTTCCTGATGACGAAGGTCGACGGCCGCGACAAGAAGACCGCCGCGAAGCAGATCGACGAATCCCTCCAGCGACTCCAGACGGACCACCTGGACCTGCTCCAGCTCCACGAAGTCATCCGCGACAACGACCCCGACCGCGCCTTCGCCGAAGGCGGCGCCATCGAGGCCATGAAGGACGCGCAGAAGGCCGGCAAGGCGCGCTTCCTGGGCTTCACCGGCCACAAGTCCCCGGACATCCACCTGAAGATGCTGGAGACAGCGAAGAAGCACGGCTTCCGCTTCGACACCGTGCAGCTGCCCCTCAACGTGATGGACGCCCACTTCAACAGCTTCGAGAAGCGCGTGCTGCCCGTGCTCGTGAAGGAGGGCATCGGCGTGCTCGCCATGAAATGCATGGGCGACCCGTTCATCCTGGACAGCAAGACCGTCACCGCGCCCGAGTGCCTCCGCTACAACCTGTCCCTGCCCGTCAGCGTCGTCATCACCGGCATCGATTCGCAGGAGCGCCTGCAGCAGGCGCTGACCGCCGCGCGCACCTTCAAGCCCTTGAGCGAAAAGGACGTCCAGGCCCTGCTCGCCAGAACGAAGGACGCGGCCCAGGACGGCGCCTACGAGAAGTACAAGACGAGCCACCACTTCGACGGAACCGTCCAGAATCCCCAGTGGCTCGGCTGAGGTGCTTCCAGACTTCCTGGCAAGACGCGTTAAAACCGGCAAATATGAATGCTCCCCCTACCCCGGAGCATTCATGCACCGCCCTTTCCGAGCAGGCCTCGTCGCCGCAGGACTCCTGACCACCCTCTCCGGCTGTTCTCCCGAGCCGGAAGCCGCCGCCCCGGTGGAGGCGGAAGGCTATGGCCAGACGCAGCAGGGCGAGCGCGCCTACGACCCGGGCTCGGGGTGGTCGCTGTCGTGGCAGGACGACTTCACGGGCACGGCGCTGAACACGGGCGCGTGGAACGTGCTGACGAGCAACTGGGATCCGGTGACCAACAACTGCAACTTCGGCACGGGTGAACTGGAGTTCCCGCGCGCGCAGAACGTGGCGGTGGCCAACGGCAAGCTGATCATCTCGGCGGAGCGCACGGCGGACAACCCCACGGACTCGCGCTGCGCGGGACAGTACCGGTCGTTCTATTCCGGCCGCATCCACACCAAGGGCAAGGTGGAGGGGCGCTACGGGAAGATCGTCGCGAGCATCAAGGTTCCGCCGGGCTACGGCATGTGGCCGGCGTTCTGGACGCTGGGCTCGAACATCCAGAGCGCGGGCTGGCCGGCCGCGGGGGAGATCGACATCCTGGAGTGGAAGTCCACGGAGCCCACGTGGATGAAGTCGGCGCTGCACTGGCACAACGGCGGCAACGCGGACTGGGGCACGGGCGCGAGCCGCGGCGTGGACCTGTCGCAGGACTTCCACACGTACGAAGTGGAGTGGACGGCGAACACCATCGTGTTCCGCCTGGACAAGGACTTCGTGTCCACGGCGACGTTCAATCACAACGAGTCGGAGTTCCAGCAGAACCACTACCTCATCTTGAACCTGGCGCTGGGAGGCGTCTGGTACGGGAACCCGGCGCCCGCCTCCATCGACCTGGCCTGGGGCGCGAAGAAGACGATGGAGGTGGAGTGGGTGCGCTGGTACCAGCCGGGCGGCTCGCAGTCGCTGGGGCTCACCAACCCGGGCTTCGAGAACGGCATGACGGGCTGGACCACCTGGAGCCCGAATGGCACGGCCACGGCGGCGTTCTCGGAGACGTACAACGGAGGGCACTCGGGCAGCTTCCACCTGACGCAGTGGACGTCCGCGGCGGCGTACGAGGCGTGGACGTACCAGACGAAGTCGGGCCTGGCGTCCGGCAACTACAAGCTGCGCGCCTGGTTCCGCAAGGGAGGCACGTTCGACTTCGCGCGCTTCCAGGTGAAGAACTGCGGTGATTGCGCTGCGGCCATCACCAACCTGGGCACCTACGGCAACTACACGCTGCTGGAGACGCCCGCCATCAACGTCACCAACGGCTACCTGGAGTTCGGCCTGCACAGCAAGTCGCCGGCCCACAACGGCTCCAACTTCATCCACATGGATGACGTGGAACTTATCAAGCTGTAGGCCCTGATTGTCTTCACGCGCGCGCCGGAGAGGACACCGGCGCGCGGTGACGCTACGACTACGGCACGAGCACGAAGTCGTCCACGTACAGCGTGCCCTGATCCGAACCCGATTCATCCATCACGTAGAAGTCATCCACCGTGCCAGACGTCGCGCCCAGGGCGCTGAGCGGAATGGAGACCTTCTGCCAGGTCCCCGCCGAGATGGGGTGCCCCAGCGCCGTCTCCAGGCTGATGCTGCCCAGCGGCGTGCCGCCGTTGTAGAGCGCCAGCCGCACCTGCTGTCCACCCGTCGTGCCTCCGTGCACCCAGAGGTCGATGGACTGGTACAGCGACAGGTCCAATCCCGAGTGGTGGAACATCAGCGCCTCCCAGTAGTCCGGCTCGAAGCTGACCGCCGTGGAGCCGGAGTGCACCGTGACGGACTGGTCCAGATCATGCGTCGCCCAGCTCCAGTTCTGGAAGCCGCTGCCCATCGCGTCGTCGTAGACCACCGTGCCCACGGACGGCGGCGCCTCCGTGAGGCCGTCCGTCAGCGCGAGCCCCTGCTCCACCGTCACCGTGCGGATGCCCGTCGACTGCACGTAGTTGAGGATGTTCGTGAAGTTCGTCGTCCGGTACTGCGTCTCTCGCGTGGGCGTGCTGCTGGTGAACTCGTGGAAGAGGATGATGAGCCAGCTCTTCTCCGCGATGGCCTGGTTGATCCACCCCTTCACCTGCGCCACCGTCACGGCGCTCGACACGTCGTTGGCGCGCAGTTCGTAGATGACCGTGTCCTTGAAGTTGCGGCCCGCGTTGATGGTGCGGTGGCTGGCGTACTCCGTCTTCAGCGCCGTCATCACCGTCGCGTTGTACGCGCCGTAGGGTGACGCGAAATCCTTGCCGCACGTCGCCCCCACGTTCGTCTGCAACCACGTGCGCGAGTCGTGCAGTTCCGACGTCAGCTGCGCGGGCGTCAGCGACGTGAGGTCCGAGTGCGTGCGCGTGTGGCTGGCGATTTCATTGCCCTCCGCCTTGAGCGTCTGCACCTGCGCGAGGCTCATGTAACCGCCCCAACCCTGCGCCACCGCGTCGGTGACCAGGTAGTACGTCGCGGGGATGTTCCGCGACTTCAGCGCCGGCCGCGCCAGCGAGTACTGCGTGCTCCAGCCGTCATCCAACGTGATGGAGATCATCCCTTCCGCGAACGGCGACGCGGCAAAGGCCGAGGAAGTGCAAAGCAGCGCCGCGGCGCATAGCGCGCGGGACGTCCAATTCATCCAGGTCATGTCCGGGTATCCCCTCTGTGAGGAACTCCCAGGATAAGCGAAACCCAGACACCGCTTCCCGGACACCCGTCCGTGACGCGCGTGCTAGAAGTCGGCCCGCCCATGAGTCTCTTCCGCCTCCCCTCCCTGCTCTGCGTGGTGCTCGCGCTCGCGGCGGGCTGCCAGCGTCCCGCCCCCTCCTCTCCGGAAGCCCAGGCGCGGCGGATCGTCTCGCTGTCGCCCTCGGTCACGGAGACGCTGTTCGCGCTGGGCGCGGGCTCGGAGATCGTGGGCGTGTCCGACTACACCGCCCTGCCCCAAGGCACGCCCGCCCTGCCCAAGGTGGGCACCACGTTCGCGCCGAACTTCGAAGCCATCGCGAAGCTCAAGCCCACGCTGCTCGTGGATCAACAGGTGAAGCAGGCCCCCGCGGAGGCGCTCTCCGCGCTCGCGCCGCTGAAGGTGCTGCCGTGGACTTCGCTCCAGGAAGTCGTCGGCAGTGTGAAGGAACTGGGCCGGCTGAGCGGCCGCGAGCCCCAGGCCGCGGCGCTCGCGGAGAAGCTGAACCAGACGCTGTCTCGCCCCGCGCCGAAGGATGCTCCCCGCGTGTTGCTGGTGCTGGGCGACACGGCGGGCACGCTGTCGGAGGTCTGGTACATGAAGCGCGCGTCACTGCACGGCGCCGCGCTGGAGGCGGCGGGGGCTCGCAACGCCGTCGCGGAGGACGTCACGGGGCCGCCCAACCTGTCGCTGGAGGGCGTCATCGCGCTGGATCCGGACGCGGTGCTGGTGCTGATCAGCGCGCCGGCCCTGGATGCCGCGAAGCAGGCGCAGCTCCTCGCTCCATGGAAGCAGCTCACCGGCCTGCGCTCGGCGCGGGAGGACCGGGTGCGGCTGGTCATTGGGCCCGACGTGCAGTCCACCGGGCCCGCCATCCTCGATGTCGTCGAGCGGCTCCGCGCCGCCTTGGGCACCCTGCCCTCCTCGCGATGACGGCCGGGCTGATGCTGGACGCGGTGACGGTGCGGGCTCGGGGGCGGACGCTGCTGGACAGCGTGTCCCTGCGCGTGGCCCCCGGTGACTTCGTGGCCATCGTCGGGCCCAACGGCGCGGGCAAGTCCACGCTCCTGCGCGTGGCGCTGGGCCTGCTGCGTCCGGACGCCGGGCATGTGTTCGTGGACGGGCAGGACATGTCGGGCCTCGCTCCCCGGGAGCGCGCGGCGCGGCTCGCGTGGCTGCCCCAGCGGCTGGAAGCGGCGGAACCCATCACCGCACTGGAGCAGGTCGTCTCCGCGCGCTACCGCTTCCCCGAATCCCGCCGCGCCTCCGAGACAGCGGCGCACCAGGCGCTGGCGGAAGCAGGCGCCCAATCCTTCGCCCTGCGTCCCATCACGGAGCTGTCCGGCGGTGAGCGGCAGCGCGTGGCGGTCGCCGCGCTGCTCGCGCAGGAGACTCCACTGGTGCTGCTGGATGAGCCCGCCAACTTCCTGGACCCCGCGCAGCAGTTGGAGCTGTACACGCGCATGGGCCACCTCTGGCGCGCGGGGCGCGGCATCCTCTGCGTCACCCACGACGTCAACGTCATCTCGCACGCCCACGCGCCAGGCACGCGCGCTCCCCGCGTCGTAGGCCTGTTCCAGGGCCGCGTGGCCTTCGAGCGGAACCACGACGCCCCCGACCTGGGCGAACAGCTGGGCGAGCTGTTCGGCGTTCGCATGCACGGGATGTCCGTGGAAGGCCATCGCGTCTTCGTGGGCCTGCCCCGGAGCGGAGGCGCCTCGTGAAGGCCTGGCTCCTCCTGGCGGTCTGCGTGGCCGCGTGCGCTGTGGCGCCGTTCATCGGTCCGGGGCTCTCCCCGGACTCGGCGGACTTCGTCTTCTGGCAGCTGCGCGTGCCCCGCACGCTGATGGCCATGTTGGTCGGCGGCACGCTGTCGCTGGTGGGCGCGGTGTACCAGTCCCTCTTCGCGAATCCGCTCGCCGCGCCCAGCACCGTGGGCACCACCGCGGGGGCGACCCTGGGCGCGCTGGTGGCCATCATCCTGGGGGCGCGGCTCGCGCCGGGTGGAGCGCCGATCATCACCGCCGCGGCCTTCATGGGGGCGCTCGGCGTCAGCCTGGTGGTGGCCGCCATCGCCGCGGGCCGCCGCGTGCGGATGAACGACGTGGTGCTCGCCGGCATCGCGTGCTCCATGGCGGCGGGCGCCATCTCCACCGGCCTGCAGTTCACCGCGGACTCCGCCGAGCTCATGGCCGCCATGCGCTGGTCGCTCGGCCACCTGCCGCAGGTGGGCTACGCGGGCGTGCGGCTCCTCACCCCGTTCGCGGCCGTCACCATCGTGGGGCTGCTCGCCCTCACCCGCGCGCTGGAGGTCTTCATCGCCGGCGAGGAGCACGCCGAGTCCCAGGGGGTCCCCGTCCGCCGCGTCCGCACGGTGGCCATTGGCCTGGGGGCGCTGGGCGTCGCCGCCTGCGTCGCGTGGTGCGGCCCCATCGCCTTCGTGGAGCTCATCGTCCCGCACCTGGTGCGCCGGACGCTCGGTGTGAGTCGCCGGGTGCTGCTGCCTGGGTCCGTGGTGGTGGGAGCCGCGTTCCTCGCGTTGTGCGATGCGTCGGCGCGGATGATCCTCCCCGGGCGTGAATTGCCCGTGGGAGTGGTGACGGCCGCCCTGGGCGCGCCCCTGCTCGTCTCCCTGCTCGCGCGCGCACGCTCCTGAAGCGCCCTGCCGGACAGGGCCACCCGGAGCGCAGCACCGCCTTCAGGACGAGGGGTACACGAGGCGAGTTCGGGTATATTCCGCGCCGCGTGGGGCCCCCGGCTGGGACGTGCCCCCTGGAACTTCACGAAAGGCTTTGGGCATGAAGCGACTGGGTAGCGTGGGTTTGATGCTGGGTGTGCTGACCCTGGGCGGTTCCTTCGGCTGCGCCGATGAGAAGGAAGAGAAGGCCAAGGAGCACCGCGCCAAGGGCTCCAACTTCCTCCTCGAGAAGAAGTACGCGGAGGCGGCGAAGGAGTACGACGAGTCGCTGAAGATCGACCCGAACCAGGAGAAGGTCTGGGAGAAGATGGCCTTCGCGCACCTGCAGGCGGGTGAGACGGACCAGGCCGCGCAGGCCGCGCTGAAGCTGCTGGACTACGCGAAGACGCCCGAGGCGAAGGCCGACGTCTACCGCAACGTCGCGGCGATGTACGCGAAGAACGGCCCGCTGGAAAAGGCGAAGCAGTACTTCGAGGAGTGCCTGAAGATCAACCCGAAGGACACCGACGCGCTCAGCTGGATCGCGGAGGTGCACTCGCAGCGCGGTGGCGCCCGCAACCCGAACGCGCCCGCGGTCCCGGCGGAGCTGGACCTGGCGCTGAAGACGTATGATCAGGTCATCGCCATCAACCCGGACCTGCCCAACCCGTACCTGAACAAGCGCGTCGCGATGTTCAAGTACATCGAGCACGAGAAGTCGCTGCAGCAGGCCGCCGAGCAGGAGGCCATCGAGGCCGCCACGCCGCCCAAGCCGGAGAAGGGCAAGAAGGCCGTGGTGGATCCGCAGGCCGCGGAGCGCGTCGCCGCCGCCAAGGCCAGCGCCGCCGCGCACGCCAAGCGCATTGAGGAACTGACGGCCCAGGTCACCGAGGCGACCAAGCAGTTCGGCGAGGCGACCAAGCGCGCCAAGGCCGCGCAGGCCTCCGGCGCCACCAAGTAGTCCGGGTGGAGGGGACGGGGCCTAACGCCGGCCTCGTCCTCCCCCGAAGAGGGCCAGCAGCACGCCGCCCACGAGCGCGGCGCCGCCGCCCGCGACGTAGAGCGTGGTCTGCTCGGTGTTGCGTCCGGTGATGAGCTCGGTGGCGCGCTCCGTGAGCGAGTCCCGCGCCTTGAGCCCGGTGAACAGCAGCACTCCGCCCGCCACCGCGAGCATCAACCCCACGATTCGCACAGCACCCACAAGGCCTCCTTGAGTGGAACGGCTGCGTGGCCGGAAGGTCCAGCCCCGCGTTCAGCGCTTGCGCTTGCCCGGGGCGCCTCGCCCCTGCTTCTTGCTCGCGCCCTTCGAGCCGCCGGCCTTCGTTGGCGCGGACGTCTTCGAGGGCTTCGCGCTCGCGCCAGAGGCCGCCTTGCGGACCTTCTTGGACGCGCCCGCGCGGCCCGGAGCCGCCTCCGTGGAGAGCTGGCCCCGCTGCGCGGCCAGCGCGCGGATCCGGTCGAAGCCCGGGTGCGGTGAAGCGGCTGGAGCGGTGTCGTCGGAGTCGAAAGCGGGCGGCGTGAAGGCCTCGCGAGAAGGCTTCGCGCGGGAAGCAGCCGCGTCGCCCGAACTCTCCGCGTCCCAGGTCTCACGGGAGCGCTTCGCGTCGCGCACGGCCTCGTCGCCGGAGCGGTCCGCGCCGGAAGGCTCGTCGCGGGACGTCGTGCCGGACTCGATGCCCTCATCGGCCGCGGGGAACGAGGGACGGATGACCTTGCGCTTGCCCTTGGCTGGAGCGGCGGGCTCCGCCTTCGGCGCGGAGGACTCTTCCGTGCGAGAACGCAGGAAGCGGGACGTGGCGCGAGCAGGCGCGGCCTCCTCGCGGCGCCCTTCCCGGCTGAACCGTCCTCGCGGACGCTGCGCGGCCGGCGCTTCTCCCAGGACTTCATCGCCATAGCCGGAGACCGTCGCGGCCTCCACCGTGGCGGCGTCCTCGGGCGTGGGCGGCTCCCACGCCTTCTTCACGCCGAACGGCGTCTCCTCCGACTCGCCGAGCGACCGCCACTGCTCCGCGTCCGCGGCCTGGTCCGCCCCAGCGGGCTTGCGCGACGGCGTGCGGCCCGTCTTCGAGGCCTCGCGCTCGCCGCGTCCGAGCCTGCCACCCTTGTGACGGCCCGGCGCTTCGTTCACGTACTCGCGGCGGCGCGGGGGCGGACGTTCGCCACCGGTCCGCTGGAGCGGGGCCTCGTCCGCGAACTGGAGCGCCTCGAAGTCGATCTTCCGCGACGTCGTGTTCGCGGACAGCAGCCGCACGCGAAGCTTCTGCCCTACGCGCACGCGCCGGCCATTCGAATACACGAGCGAGTGCGTGCGCTTGTCCAGCTTGGAGCCCGGCCCCAGCGACTCCGCCTTCACCAGGCCCTCGACGTGGACCTCGTCCAGCTCCACGAAGAAGCCGAACTCTGCGATGCCCGCCACGGTCGCGTCGAACTCCTCGCCCACGCGGTCCTTCATCATCAGGGCCGCGTAGAACGCCACCACCTCGCGCTCCACCGTCATGGCCGCGCGCTCGCGCTCCGAGCACTGCTGCGCCATGCCCTCCAGCCGCTCCTCCTCGCGGTCCAGCTGCGCGTCCGAGGGCTTCTTGCCCTTGCGCGCCCACACCGCCTTCAGGACGCGGTGCACCAGCAGGTCGGGATAGCGCCGGATGGGCGACGTGAAGTGAAGGTAGTTCTCCGCCGCCAGGCCGTAGTGGCCCACGCGCGTCGCCGTGTACACGGCCTGCATCATGGAGCGCAGCAACAGCTGGTTCAGCGCCCGCTGCTCCGGGTGCCCCTGCAGCTGTGTGATGAACGCGTCCAGCTCCTTGGACGAAACGCCATCCTCCACGTCGAGCTGGAAGCCATACGCCTCCGCCAGCACCGCGAACGCCGCCAGCTTCTGCGGATCCGGCTCGCCGTGGAACCGGTACACCGTGGGCAGGCCCTCGTCCTGGAAGTACGTGGCCACCGCCTCGTTGGCGGCCAGCATGCACTCCTCGATGAGCCGGTGGCTGTCCTTGCGCTCGCGCTTCTCCATGCGCTGCGGCAGGCCGTCATCGCCCAGCAGCACCTTGTGCTCCGGCACGTCGAAGTCGATGGCGCCTCGCGCCTTGCGCATGCCCATCAGCGCGCGCGCCAGCGCCATCAACTGCTCGAACTGGGGCTTGAGGAAGTTGCGGTGCGGCACGTCCTTGCCGTCCAGGACGTCCTGCACCTCGTTGTACGTGCAGCGCGCCACGCTGCGCATCACCGCAGGGTACAGCTCGTGCGTGCGCCGCTGGCCGTGGCGGTCGAACGTCATGTCCGCAACCATGCACAGCCGGTCTTCATCCGGGCGCAGCGAACAGATGCCGTTGGACAGCCGCTCCGGCAACATCGGCAGCACGCGGTCCGGCAGGTACACGGACGTCGCGCGGTTGAGCGCCTCCGCGTCCAGCGCGCTGCGCTCCTTCACGTAGTGCGACACGTCCGCGATGGCCACTACCAGCCGCCAGCCCCCAGCCTGGGGCTCCGCGTACACGGCGTCGTCGAAGTCGCGCGCGTCCTCACCGTCAATGGTGATGAGCGGCATCGAGCGCAGGTCGCGGCGGTTGCCCTCCGTGGCCTCCGCTTCCGTGACCTTCACCGCGAACGCATCCGCCTCGTCCATCACCTCCGGCGGGAACTCGTCGGAGAAGCCATGAGCGAAGGCGGACCCCAGCACCTCCGCGCTCGGGTCGCCCGGCCGTCCCAGCGAACCGGCCACTTCACCGAACAGCCCCTGCCCGGGCTCCAGCAGGTCCGCGCCCACGCCCAGGCGGACCTTCACCAGGTCGCCGTCGCGCGCCATCTGCGTCGGCGGCACGCGGATGGGCCCCGGCAGGCTCGTGTCCGTGGTCATCACCAGCGAGTGCCGGCCCTGCGCCACGTACGTGCCCACCGCCAGCTCACGCCGCCGGTTGATCACGCGCACCAGCCGGCCCTCGAAGCGGCCCGGCCGTCCCGCCACCTCCACGATGACGCGGTCGTTGTCGAGCGCCCGCTGCGCCTCGCCGGGCGGCAGGAAGATGTTCTCGCCCTCGCCCGACACCGGGTGCACGAAGCCGAAGCCGTCCCGGTGCATGTGGAGGATGCCCTCCACCGCGGGCTGTCCGGAGTCCTCGAAGCGGTCGTCCCGGAAGCCGCGCTGCAGGGAGCGCCGGACGTCGCCACCGCCGCGGAAGCCTGGACGGTCGTCGCGGAAGCCGCCGCGGCGCTCCTCGCGTCCGCTGCCTGGGGCGGGGCCCCGCTTCTTGAAGGGCGGCGCGGAGGCGTCTTGGCGCGATTCGGAGCTGGCCTCGGGCGCGCGGGGCACGCGAGTGCCTTCCAGGCGGAAGCGCTTGCCGTCCTTGACGATGGTGCCCGCGCGCACCAGTTCACGCAGGGCGCGCTTGAGCTCGGTCTGCTGGCCGGGATTCATCCCCGCGACGCGAAGGAGCTCCTTCACGCCCAAGGGGTGATCGGCTTCAGCGAGCAGCTGTCGGATGTGATCTTGGGAGAGGCTCACGGTGGGGATGCGGCAAGGCCGCTGAGGGAACGGGTAAGCCCGAAGGGTGCGGGCGGGAACCCCCCGGCTCCCATTCGCCCTCCCTGGCAGACCTTGCGGTCCAGGGAGGGCCCGTGCGCCCAAGCCGTCAGGGCTTGACGGTGACGCTGATCTTGAAGGAGCGCTCCACCACACCCGGCGTGAACGCCTTGGCGAGGAAGAACTCCACTTCGAAGTTGCCGGGGTTGCGCGGCGTGAAGAAGAACTCGCGGGTGGCGGGGCCGCCGGCGGCGCCCTGCTCGAAGTTGGCCTCGCGCAGACCCACGCGCTTGGCCAGCGTCGGCTCGATGGCCCAGGTGGCGCCGGGCTGCTCCTGCAGGCGCACCGTGAGGCCGTGGTTGAGCTTCACATCCACGGACGTGGGCACCTCGCCCTCGATGTGCACCAGCTCCATCTCGTCGCGCGACACCGAGCGCGCCTCGGACGGACGCGGCTCCACCGTCTCCGCGGTGATGCGGCCACCCCAGCCGGACGTCTTGTCCACCACGCCCGTCACCTGGAGCGTCTGCCCCACGTGCTTGCGCAGGCTCTTCACCGCCGCCTTGCCCTCGATGGCGAAGGACACCTGCTGGCGCGTGCCGCCGTTGGACACGACGAGCACGAAGTCCTCGCCCATCATCTCCAGGTTGCCCCGGATGCTGGCGAAGCCCTTGATGCCGGCGCCCATGCCCGCGGCGACGGCCATGGAGACCTCGCCGGGCGACAGGTAGCGCAGCTTCGGCTCTGAATCCGACGGAGCCGGCGCGACCTCTTCCACCTCGGGCTTCTTGGCGGAGTACTTGCGTACCTCCACCACGCCGCTGTGGTTGGTCGTCTTCTTGATGAGGCCGCTCACGGAGACCTTGTGGTCCACGTAGGCCGGCAGCACTTCCTGATCCGGTCCCTGCAACAGGAACGTCAGCTCGCGCTTGTCGCGGCCCACGACGACCAGGTGGGGCATCTCGCCGCTGAGGACGAGCCGGCCCTTGAGGCTGCCCTCGCCCGTCACGCCGCGGCCCTCGCCGGCGGTGAGCAGCTGCTCCATCTCACGCTTCGTGAGCGGCTCGCCCACGGGCGGAAGCTTCGTGGCGCGCGGGCGCGGCTTCTCCACGGCAGGACCGGCGGGGACGGCCGACGGGGCCTTGCCTCCCGCCTTCCCGGCACCCTTCTTTCCGGGAGGGGCGGCGGGCGCGGTCTTCGCGGCGGGCGCGGCCTTGCCGGCCTTCGCGGGAGGCGCCGGAGGAGCGACCTTGGCCGCCGCCTTCTTGGCGACCGCGGGGGCCTTCTCCACCTTCTCCGCCACCGCCTTCTTCGCCGCCGCGACCTTTCCCTTCGCCCCTTCAGCCACCGCCTTGACGACCTTCGTCGCGGCCGTCGCCACCTTCTTCGATGCGTTCCTGATCAGATCCAGGCGGGCCGCGTTGTCCTTCTTCGCGGCAGGCTTCGCACCGGCTTTTGCAGCGGGAGTCGGCTTCTTCGCCCCGGACTTGGGCTTGGCCATCGACGCTGTCTCCTTGGAAATTTCCCGTGTGCTATCAACGGGTTGGCGGGACGCCCCTGCTGTTGGACGCGAGCCTCGCGATCACGATTGCTTGTAACGATGATCAGCTGGGCTGTCAAACTAACACTTGATTTTCCCACGGACTTTGGGTGGGAAAACAGCATGAGTGACGCCCCTGAATTGCTGCCGGTGGAGGAGGCCCGAGCGCGGATCCTCGGGCTGTGCACGCCGCTGGCCACCGAGTGGGTGCCCGGGGATGACGCCCTGGGCCGCGCGCTGGCCGAGGACGTCCCCGCCCGCCGCACCCTGCCCCCCTGGGACAACTCCGCCATGGACGGCTTCGCGGTCCAGGCCCGGGACCTGGCGGGCCCCCTGCCCGTGCGCCTGACGGTGGGCGAGACGGTGTTCGCCGGCAGGCGCCCCACCCGGGAGGTCGTCCCCGGCACGTGCGCTCGCATCATGACCGGGGCCCCCCTGCCCACCGGCGCGGACGCGGTGGTGATGCGCGAGCGCACCCGCCCCGATCCAGGCGAACCGGACACCGTGGAGATCCTGGAGGCCGTGGGGCCGGGGAACTTCGTCCGCCCCCGGGGCGAGGACGCGAAGGAAGGCGACGTCTTGCTGCGGCGCGGCACGCCCCTGGGCATCCCGGAGCTGGGGCTCTTGTGGGCGCAGGGCCAGGGCACGGTGCCGGTGCCCCGCCGGCCGCGCGTGGCGGTGCTGTCCACCGGAGACGAGCTGTGCCGCGTGGACGAGCCCCCCGGCGACGGCATCGTGGACATCAACGCCCCCGCCCTGGCCCTGGCGGTGCGGCGCGCGGGCGGCGTGCCCACGCTCCTGGGTATCGCCCGGGACACGCGCCAGGCCGTCCAGGAGGCCCTGGCGCGCGCCGAGGGCTTCGACGTGGTGCTCACCAGCGCCGGCGTCTCCGTGGGCGACCACGACTTCGTGAAGGACGCCCTGGAGGCCCTGGGCGTGGAGCAGCGCTTCTGGCGCGTGGCCATCAAGCCCGGCAAGCCGCTGGTGGTGGGCCAGCGAGGCTCCACCCTCTTCATGGGCCTGCCCGGCAACCCCACGTCTTCCCTGGTGACCTTCGAGCTCTTCGTGCGCCCCGCCCTCCGCCGGCTCCTGGGGCACGCGGACGTGGAGCCGCCCCGCGTCGCCGGTCGCTTGGAGGGACGGCTCTCCAAGGCCCCAGGGCTTGCCCACTTTGTGCGCGTCACAGCCACCTGGCGGGCGGGCGAGCTGTGGGCAAAACCCCTGGGGACTCAGACGTCGGGTGCCCTGCGTTCAGCTGCGGCAGCCACACATTTGCTTCACTTCCCCCGAGAAACCAACAGCCTGGCTGATGGCTCCCATGTGGAGCTGCTCCCCCTCTCGTGGGTCGCTTGAGCAACGCAGTCCACGTCCGCCGCATCCAAACAGGCGGGTTTCACCACACCCATCGGGGTGTCACCTTGACTTGCATCCAGGGGGGCGAGAAGAAACGGCCCCTCTCTGGGAGACGACCTACCATGTCCGACACGCGCTCACCCCAGGTCCTGCCGACCCATAAGCCGACCCAGCACCTGGAGCGGTTCTCGGAGGCGGACGTGCCCACGGCCCGCGGGGTGCTGAAGACCATCGTCTTCCGCGACAAGCGGAACGGCCGCGAGCACGTGGCGCTGGTGGTGGGCGAGCCCAAGGGGCTGGAGGGGGTGCCGGTGCGCATCCACTCCGAGTGCCTCACGAGCGAGGTCTTCGGCAGCCTCAAGTGCGACTGCCGCGAGCAGTTGGACCGGGCGCTGGACTTCGTGTCCCAGAACGGGCTGGGCGTGGTGCTGTACCTGCGCCAGGAGGGCCGGGGCATCGGCCTGGGCAACAAGATCAAGGCCTACGCCCTGCAGTCCAAGGGCCTGGACACCTACGAGGCCAATCGCCAGCTGGGCTTCGCGGATGACTTGCGCTCGTACGACATCGCTGCGGAAATGCTGCGATCGTTGGATGTGCGGTCGGTGGACCTGATCACCAACAATCCGCTGAAGATCGCGGGGCTGGTGGAGGAAGGCGTGGCGGTTCGGCGCCGAATCCCTTCCCGGACCGAGCACAATCCGCATAACGTCGACTATTTGAAGACGAAGCGCGAGCGTACGGGGCACCTGATTGAGCTCTTCGCGGAGGACGACGACACGGAAGCCAAGGCCGGCTGAGCGCCCGGCCCGGCGGAGCACCGCGCGCTTCGAGGTGCGCTTCTGGGGGGTGCGCGGTTCCATCCCCTCGCCAGGTCCGGCGACGAAGCGCTACGGCGGCAACACGCCGTGCGTGGAGGTCCGCTGCGGAGACGAGCTGCTCATCTTCGACCTGGGCTCTGGAGCACGAGGCCTGGGAGATGCGCTGGTGGCGACGCGCAAGCCCGTCAAGGCGTCCATCTTCATCTCGCACTACCACTACGACCACCTGCAGGGCCTGCCGTTCTTCTCGCCGATGTTCTCTCCGGCGAACGACGTGACGCTGTACGGGTCACCTCGGGACGGCAAGTCGCTCAAGCAGATCCTGGCCGGGCAGATGGTGCACCCCTACTTCCCGGTGACGGCGGAGGAGGTGTTCCGCACGCGTCTGGCGTACCGGGACGTGGTGGTGGGCGAGGACATCCCGGTGGGCAAGGCGACGGTGCGCACGCTGGAGCTGAACCACCCCGGCGGCAACGTGGGCTACCGGGTGGACTTCGGCGGGCGCTCGCTGGTGTACGCGACGGACGTGGAGCACGGCACCGACCTGGACGCGAAGCTGTTCGACTTCGCGCGGGGCGCGGACGCGCTCATCTACGACTCCATGTACACGGAGGACGAGTACCGCGGCCGCAACGGGCCGGCCCGCACGGGCTGGGGCCACTCCACGTGGGAGGCGGCGGTGCGCGCGGCGGACGCCAGCGAGGTGAAGCAGCTGGTGCTCTTCCACCACGACCCGGGTCGCGACGACGCGGGCATGGACAAGCTGCTGCGCGAGGTGCGCAAGCACCGCAAGGCCACCATCGCCGCGAAAGAGGCGATGGTCATCCAGCTGTAACGGGCGTCATGGCCTGGGCGCGCTGAGCGCCCGGGTCACCGTCTCGCGCAGGCCCCGGAAGGGCAGCCGCGCGAGCGCCGTGGGCACGTCCACCCACTCGAAGGCGTCGTGCTCCGGGCCCAGGCGCACCTGGGTGTCCGGCGCGGCGTGCACCGCGAAGCCGTGCTCCTCCACCAGCTTCGGCGGCAGTGATTCCCCCAGCGCGAACGCGTGGCGGTAGGCCAGGTCCAACACGGGGAGCTGAAGGCCCGTCTCCTCCGCCACCTCGCGGCGGGCGGCCTCCACGGGCGACTCACCCGGCTCCAGGCGCCCCGTCACCGTCTGCCAGAAGCCACCGCGCTCCGGCGTCCGGCGCAGGAGCAGCACGCGCGCCTCCGCCCCCCGGCCGTGCATCACTGCGACGCTCACCGTGCGCAGGTCCACCGTGCCGTCGACGCGTTGGGCATCGAAGACCTGGGTGAACTCGCGCGCGAGCACCTCCTCCACGTCCGGCACGGACACGGGGTGGCCCAGCTCGCGCTGCATGGACGTGACGCCCGCTTCACGGATGCCGCACGGGACGATGAGCTGGAAGTGCTCCAGGTTCGTGTTCACGTTGAGCGCGAAGCCGTGCGTGGTGAGCCAGCGCGACAGGTGCACGCCAATGGCCCCAATCTTCCGCGCGTCCGGCGAGCCCTCCTGTCCCAGCCATACGCCCGGCCACTTGGGGATGGCGCCGGCGGTGAGGCCGAAGGTCGCGAGCGTCTGGATGAGGCCGCGCTCCACGTCGCGCACGTAGCGGCGCACGTCGCGGCGCTCCGGTGGCAACAGGAGGATGGGGTAGCCCACCACCTGTCCGGGGCCGTGGTAGGTGACGTCGCCGCCGCGGTTGGTGTCGAACACCTCCACGCCCTCTTCCGCGAGGCGCGCGTCCGTGGCGGTGATGTTCTCGCGCTTCGCGGCGCGGCCCAGCGTGAGGACGGGTGGGTGCTCCAGCAGCAGCAGCGCGTCCCCGATGCGCTCCTGCAGGCGGGCCTCGCCTAACAGGTGCATCAGCTTCAGTCCGTCCTCGTACTCCACCCGGCCCAGGCGGAAGACGGTGAGCGTGTTCATGGTGATCCCTTTCGCCCCCCTCGTGGGTTGTGGGATGGCGCGGCGGGCGTCTGGGCCGCTTCCAGGCTCCAGCTGCCCGCGTAGACGCGTGACAGGAGTGCCTGGAGCTCATGCCCCGCGCGTGGGGAGCGGACCGCTTCGGCGGCGAACGCTCCCAGGACTTCGTCCGTCAGGGTGACCGCCGGCTGACGCAGGGCCAGGATGCGGCGGGCCACTTCGACCAGCTCCGGCACCGTGGGGCGGCGCACCGGGAGCAGCACCTGCACGCGCTCCAGGAGCGACACCGGCACGGTGCCCTGCACGGCTTCAATCATGCCCGCGGTGGTGGGGACGGGCAGGCTGCCACCCTCCCCTCGCACCCACAGGCCCAGCGATGACACGGCGCCGCGAGCACTCATCACCACCGCGCGCGCCGGGCGGTTCGCGAGGAACGCCGTCAACGCGGCCTGGGCCCGGGGCTCCAGGCGGTCCACGTCCTCCACGAGGAGCGGCTCCGTGCCCGGCGTGGACTCCAGCGCGTCCACGGACGCGAGCACGCCCTGGCCGCGCCGCTGGAGCGACTGGAAGAAGAGACTCTTGCCGCAGCCCTCCGGGCCCACGAGCAGCAGGCAGCGCGCGCCCGCCTGGACCGTGCGCTCCAACAGGGTCTTCACCTCGTCGTGGCCCACCATCTCCACGGCCCCGGCGCGCGGCTCCTCCACCACCGGCTTGCGCACGGGAGACGGAGCGACGACGTCGCCCAGCAGGCCCTGGGATTCGCCCAGGCAGCCCTTGCAGATGAACGCGCCCGCCGGGCCCGCCACCAGGTCGCCCACCTCGCCTCGGGGCCGGCAGCAGAACGAGCACCATGCGTCCAGGGCCGGGTCCGCGCGGGTCGGGCCCCGCTCGATGATGCGCTTCTCGCGCCGACGGCTCCGCACGGGTTCGGCGTGCACGGGCGAGGCGTCCTCGTCTGGCGGCCGCAGGAGTCCTCCGGGAACGACCGGGCCCTCGGCGCCCGAGGCGCGCAGCAGGCCCGTCGCGGGGTCGAGTTCGTCCTCTTCCGGAGGCAGGAGCATTCCGCCTGGGACGACGACGTCGTCGTCAGGGGCCTCGCGCTGGCCGCCCGGACCGACGGCCTGCATCCGCCCGGACAGCGGCCGCGACTCAGCCAAGGCGACACCCTCCGCTGACGGCCGCGAAGCATCGCGATTCGCAACCGAACGCGGCTCCCCGCTAGAAGCGGTGGCTTCCACGTCTTCGAGCGAAGCTCGCGGGCCACCGGCATCGATACCGGCGGAGCCCTCAGGGACGGAGGCCGTGCTCGTGGCTCGAGTCGCGGAGGCGGTCCCCTCATGCGGGGTGACGGCCTCGGCCGGGGACCGCGCACCGATGGCGGCGATCCTTCCAGCGAGCCGGGGCAGGCCGGGTTCGGTGGGTGGCTCCGAGCCGCTGTCCACGGTGGAGTCCTCCAGCGTGTGCGCCACGGCGTCCGCCTTGTCGTTGAACGCGTCGGAGACGGCGTCGCCAAAGCTCACCGCGCGGAACGCCACGGCGTCCTTGTTGCCCGTCATCGCCGCGGTGAAGGCCGGGCTGACGTCCGGGGCGCGGGCCTTCATCTGGCGCGCCTGCCGCAACAGCTGCGAGGCGCGCGAGGTGTGCCCGGACTTCTGGTACAGCGCGGCGGCCTGCTCCAGGCACTCCGACGCTCGCGCGCGGTCCCCCTGGAGCTCGGCGGTCTGCGCGGCGCGGATCAACTCACGGGGATTGTCGGCCATCGCGGATGCCCGCCTTCAACGTTGCTGTTCCGGAGGTCCCCCGCTTCCCGGCCGCCCCCCGGAGCAGGAGCGGTCGGGAGTGCCCCACGACGCGTGTCCTCACGCCATCGCGAGGAACAGCAGGTCCGGCGCTTCCAGGTACTTGATGATCTCGTACACGAAGCTCGCCGCGACATCGCCGTCGATGACGCGGTGGTCGCAGGACAGCGACAGGTTCATCATGTCCCGGACCACGACCTGGTCGTTCTTCACCGCCGGGCGCTTCTTCAGCTTGTGAACGCCCAGGATGCCCACCTCCGGGTGGTTCAGGATGGGCGTGGCGAACAGGCCGCCGCTCTGCCCCAGCGACGTAATCGTGAAGGTGCCGCCCGTCAGCTCCTCCATCTTCAGCTTGCGGTCGCGCGCCGCGACGCTCAGGCGGGTGATCTCCTTCGCCAGCTCGCCCAGCGTGAGCTGGTCCGCGTTGCGCACCACCGCCACCGTGAGGCCGTCCGGCGTGGCCACCGCGATGCCAATGTTGTACTCGCCGCGCACCACCAGCTCCTGCGTCGCCTCGTCGAAGTTCGCGTTGAGGTGCGGGAACTTCTTCATCGCGGCGATGGTCGCCTTCACGATGAACGGCAGGTAGGTCAGCTTCGTGCCGTCACCGGCCGCCGCCAGCTGGCTGTTGAGCCGCGTGCGCAGCGCGACCAGGTCCGTGGCGTCCACCTCCTCCACGAACGCGAAGTGCGGCATCGTGAACTTCGAGCGCACCATCTTCTCGGCGATCTTCTTGCGCAGGCCGCGCAGCGCGATGCGCTCGTCGCCCTTGCCCGCGGACAGCGGCGCCGCCGGACGCGCGGCCTGGGGCGCGGGGGCCGCGACCTCGTTCTTCTTCGGCGCGCCAGTGCCACCCTCCAGCGCAGCCACCACGTCCGCCTTCGTCACGCGGCCCTGCGGACCGGAGCCGGAGATCTCCGCCAGGTCCAGGCCGTGCTCGCGCGCCATGCGGCGCGTGACCGGCGTGGCCAGCACCTTCGTGGCGGAAGCCGGGGCCGCGGGCGCCGCAGCCTGAGCGGGGCTCGAAGCCGGAGCCGAGGGAGCGCCGTGGGACGCCGGGGCGCCGTGGGCCTGCGCCGATGGAGCGCCGCCCTCCATCTCCAGCGTCACCAGCAGCTGGTGCACCTTCGCCATGTCGCCCTCACGGCCGTGCGTCTTCACGACGCGGCCGGCGTGGGGGGTGGGCACGGTGACGGTGGCCTTGTCCGTCATCACCTCGCAGAGCACCTGGTCTTCCTTCACCAGGTCGCCCTCCTTGACGTGCCACTTCACGAGCTCGCCCTCCGACACGCCTTCGCCGAGATCCGGGAGCTTGAATTCGAAAGTCGCCATGAGGGGGTGTGTCTCTCTCTGGTTGGGGAAGGGGGGCGTCCGGTCAGCCGAGTCGCTCGACGCGCTCGCGCTCCATCAGGCCCTTCATGAAGAACTCGGCGGCGCGGTAGCTGGAGCGAACCAGCGGCCCAGACGCCACGTAGAGGAATCCGAAGGACTCCGCCAGCGCCTTGTAGGCTTCGAACTGCGGGGGCGTCACGAAGCGCTCCACGCGCAGGTGGTACTGCGACGGCTGCAGGTACTGGCCCAGCGTGAGCACGTCCACGCCCACGTCGCGCAGGTCCTTGAACGTGCGCTCCAGTTCCTCGTCCGTCTCGCCCAGGCCCACCATGACGGACGTCTTGGTGTAGACCTTCTCCGGGCGGTTCTTGAGGTACTCCAGCACGCGCAGGGACTGGCGGTACGTCGCGCGGCGGTCGCGCACCGTGGGCGTCAGCCGCTCCACCGTCTCCACGTTGTGCGCCACCACGTGCGGCTTCGCCTGCGCCACCGTGGCCAGGTCCTCTTCCTTCCCCTTGAAGTCGGGGATGAGCACCTCCACGAGCGTGCGCGGGCTCTCCTTGCGCAGCTCCCGGATGGCGGACGCGAAGTGGCCGGCGCCTCCATCCGGACGGTCGTCGCGGTTCACCGACGTGACGACGATGTACTCCAGGTTCATCTCCCGCACCGCCTGCGCCAGATGGATGGGCTCCATCGGGTCCAGCGGCGGGGGCGCCCCCACCTTCACGTGGCAGAAGCGGCAGGCGCGCGTGCACACCTCGCCCATCAGCATCACCGTGGCGGTGCCACCGCCCCAGCACTCGGCGATGTTCGGGCAGCGGGCTTCCTCGCACACCGTGGAAAGCCCCACCCGCTTCACGATGGCCTTCACCCGCTCATAGCCCTCGCCATGCGGCAGGCGCACCTTCAACCACTCGGGTTTACGGGTGCTCTCAGAGACCTGTGGGAGGGGAAACCGGTCGGGAGTCGCCATGGGTCGCGGGCCTTCTAGAGGGTGGGTGAAAGCAGGGTCAAGCGTGAAGCCCTAACGCCTCGCGTTAGCGCGGGCCAACCCCGAGGACAACTTCCGGGAGGTGTAACGCGGTGGACAGGGCGGGGCCATGCGCGGCGGGCATCCTCCACCTCCAGCGGGACCCGAGCGGCTGGAGCGCCTCCTCGGCCGCCTGCCGGGCGGGGTGCGAGCACGACCTCGTGACTCAAGACAGCGGCGCCCGGCCCTCTCAGTGAAGACCGGACGCCGCCAGGACCGCGTGCCCAGGGGGCTTACTGACCGAGCACCTGCACCTCGATGCGGCGGTTCTGCACGCGGCCCTCGGGGGTGTCGTTGGGGGCGATGGGGTTCGCGTCACCCTCGCCGCTGACCTCGATGCGAGCCTGCGGGATGCCATCGCGCACCAGCGACCGGCGCACGCTCTCCGCGCGGGTCTGCGACAGCTGGCGGTTGGTGTCCGCGTTGCCGGTGGAGTCCGTGAAGCCATTGATGCGCACGCGCGTGTCGGTCTTCTCCTTCAACACGTCACCCAGCTCGCCCACCATCTTCTGGCTCTTGGCGGTGAGCTGCGACGAGCCCGTCTTGAACTCCACGCCCTCCAGCACGAAGCCCTGCTCCGCGCTCGGGCCGTTGAAGGCCTCACGCAGGCTGTTGGGGTCGCTCGCGCGCATCTTCTCCTGGCCCGAGCCACCGGTGCCCGCTTCCTCCTTCTTCTGGGTGTCCGCCGCGCCCGCGGTCTGCTTCTCCACGTCGCCGGAGCCGCCCGTGCCCTCATCGGTCTGCGTGCCGGCACCACCCGTGGCGGGCGGGGTCGGCTGCGCGGTCCGCGGAGGCTCCGCGGGAGGCGTCGCGGGCTGCGGCTGCGTGGGCCGCACGGGCTCGGGGGCCTGCGCGACACGCTCCTGCGCGGGAGGCGGTGTGGTGCGACTCACCTGCGGGGCCCGGGCGGGCTCGTGCCTGCGTCCACGCAGGGCGCCCCACGCGAGCGCGACCAGGGCGAGCAGGGCCAGCGGAATCGCCCAGCCGGCGATGCTCTTCTTCTTCTCCGGCGGACGGTTGTAGGTCGTCCGGGGCGTCGTCTCGCGCACGGTATGGGCCTCGCGCACGGGCGCCGTCTCACGGACCTGCGTCACGGTCTCGCGGTGGGGTTCGATGACCTCCGCGACCGCGTGGCGCGCACCGCCGAAGCCCAGGATGCCGCCCAGGCCCGCCGGCAGCGCGGCGGCGATGTTGTTGCGCTGGCCGTTGAGCAACTGCATCAGCCCGGACGAGCCCATGCGCTGATCACGCACCTGTTTGCCCAGGACGCCCATCAGCATGGGTGCGGCCAGGGACAACAGCCGCGTCGCCGAGCCGGCGTTGCGCATCCCGCCGAAGCGCGTGAGCCCGTCGGTGATGCCGCCAAGCTTGTTGCCGAAGATGCCGCTCAGCATCCCCTTCCCGCTCTCCTCCTCGTCGAGGAGCCCCTCTCCGACGCCCCCGGCGCGTGGGGGGGCGTCCGGTCCGGTGTAGCCGCCCTCGTTGAGCTTCGTCAGCAGGCGGTGGGCACCGGCCTCGTTTCCGCCCTGGTCCGCGACGCCCGCGGCCACGGCGGCGATGGCGCCCGGCAGCGCCTTGGTGGTGGCCTGCGGATCCTCGCCCAGCGAGCCGCTGATCTTCTGGAGCAATCCCTTCTGCATGAACTGTGAGCCGACTGCTTCGATCAGATTGAACGCCATGTGATGCCTCCCGGTTGGGTTCCGCACCGGGATGGCCGGTGCGCGAAGCCACCTCCCCACCGGACCGCGCGGGGCTGAGGGCTCTGGTGCAATCGATACGGAGCACGACGGCTGCTGGTAAGCCCTCACAGAGAGGCCAGGGGAGAGCCCCCGGAGGGCCGTCACCTGCGCGGACGACTGCGAACGGGAGGCCCTCGCGGCCCTCGCGTTCACTTGTCCTGAGGCTTCTCCAGGAGGGCGCGCGGGAAGTAGTGCGCGAGCAACTGCTCCGCGGTCCAGCCCTGCCGTGCGAGCAGGGCCGCGCCGGCCTGACAGAGGCCGACTCCGTGGCCGTGGCCCTGTCCTTCGAGGAGTGCCTGGTCACCGCCAAGCGTCATCGAGAACCGCGCACTGCGGATCCGATCCCAACCGGCACGCGCTCCGAGCGCGCGGAAGAACGCGTCACCGCGGCCCTCGCGCCCCGAAGCGCGGTCCACGATGCGCACCACCGCGCCACTGGAGTCCCGGTCCAGCAGCAGATCCTCCGCCTGCGCAGGGCCACCGACCGCGACCGAAGCGGCGGCCGTCACCAACGCGCGAGGCACGACGGCGCGCCACGGCGAAGCGGGACAGCGGTCGGGCACGGCGGCGGCACCGGTGAGGTCGGGGGCACCGAACACGGCCACGGGCTCGGCCGTATGTCCGCCGCAGCTTGCGTGGAATGGAGCGAGGGCCACGGCGCCACCGGGCAGCCGCAACACGACGCCTTCCGTGGAGCGGGCGGCATCGCGCGCGCGGCGCAGATGGCGGGCGAAGCCCTCACCGCGAAGGACCTGGCAGTGGGTGAGGTCGCAGGCCCGTGCCTCGTCGTGCCGCTTGCCGGAAGCGAGCACGTAGCTGCGCGCGGTGATGGCCTGGGCACGGAGCGCCTCGAAGGGGGTGTCGACCTCGGTCTCGCTCGCGGTGACAGCGGCGACGTAGGCTTCCAGCGCGAAGGTGGCGACGACGATCAGTTCACCGTCCCTGGCCTCCAGCGAAAGCGTGGCCTCATAGCGCCGGTCCAAACCACGGCCCCGGACATGCCAGCGGGCAGAGTCGAGTCGCAGGGCGTCAGGCTGGGGGCGGCCGTCCACGACGAGCGTGTCTCCCGAGGCAACGACCTCGAGCGAGCGCGGGCCGTCCAGCCGCAGCCGCGCGGGCCGGTGCTTGGAGAGGATGCGAACGTCGACCTGTGTATCGGTCGCGGGCTGACTCGTGCGGGCTGCTGGCAACGACCGCGCGGACAGAGAAGTGGAGCGGACATGCGTATCAGCCGCCAGCAACAGCGAGCCCGTACTCTCGACGCCAGGCGCCGTGCCCGCCACCAGCGCGGCGATGAGCACGGCCACGCCCGCTGCGTTCATCGGACCCGGAACCGCGTCACCGCCAGCGGCTCGGCGCCACCGGGCGCCCAGAGTTCCAACCGGCGCTCGCCCGCCACCGCTGGCAGCCGTGTCACGAAGGGCGGACGCAGCTCGATGCGGCGGCCGTCGTCCGTGCGCAGTTCCAGCAGCTTCGCCCCCTGCGGCGCCATCACCCGCACGGGCACGGCCTGCGCGCTTTCGGGCAGCTCGGGCTCCACCAGGAACTCATCCCCGTTCGCCGGCAGGATGAAGCCGGGCTGCGCCCCCGGTCCTCCCTCGGCGCTCACCGACGTGGAGGCCAGTCCTTCCGCCTGTGCCCATGCGAGATATGCCGGGCCCACGTCCAGCGAGCCGTCGCCACGGTGCATGGTGCACGTGTGGCGCGGCGCCGTGCCCGGCAGGTAGACCTCCTTCATCGCGCCGGGACAGTTCGGGCCTGCGCGCTCGCCGGACAACGGGCAGATCTCCGCGGCCTCGAAGTGGCTCCGGTCCACCAGCGGCGCGGCCCGAAGGCCCCTCATCGCCAGCGCCATCACCCGCGCGAACACCGGGCCCGCGCCCGTGATGCCGGACACCCCGCGCATCGGCGTGCCGTCGAAGTTGCCAACCCAGACGGCCACCGTGCGCTCGCGCGTGAAGCCCGCCGCCCAGTTGTCCACGTGCGCCCGGCTCGTCCCCGTCTTCGCCGCCACGCGGAACGGCAACCGCAACGCATTGTCCAGGCCAAAGGCCGGTGCCCGCGCGGCCTCGTCCGCCAGCACGTCCGTGAGCAGCTCCACCGGCCGAGCCGCCAGGAAGCGGTGCTCCTCCAACTCCTGCGGAATCCTCAGCGGCTTGCCATCCGGCCCGAACGCGACGCGCACCTCCCTCAACGGCCCCACCACCCCACCCCGC